>DASTNM010000524.1:0-2227 GCA_035762745.1 Candidatus Polarisedimenticolia bacterium | reverse complement strand
GGCGGACGAGATCGCCGGGGAGATCCTGAAGGCGAACCCCGGCCCGCACGAGATCTCGACGGGCATCTCCCCGTCGGGCGAAATCCACATCGGCAACCTGCGCGAGGTGATCACCGCCGACTGCGTCTACCGCGCCCTCCGTGAGCGCGGCGCCAAGGTGGTCCTGAACTACGTCGCCGACAACTTCGACCCGCTGCGCAAGGTCTACCCCTTCCTCGACGCCTCGGTCTACGAGAAGCAGATCGGCAAACCGCTCTCCGAGTTCGCCTGCCCCTGTTCCAGGCACGCGTCGTACGCCGATCATTTCCTCGAGCCGTTCCTGCGCTCCCTCGAGAGGATGGGCATCGAGGTCAAGGTCTACTACGCCGACCGCATGTACAAGTCGGGTCTGCTTGTGCCGCAGATCCTCCAGGCCCTGAAGGGGCGCGATGCCATCGCGCGCATCCTCCAGGAATGCACCGGCCGCAAGGTGGAGCCCGAGTGGAACCCCTTCAACCCGATCTGCCAGTCGTGCGGCAAGATGACCGAGACGCTCGTGACCGGCTACTCGGAGAAGGCGGAGACGGTCGACTACACCTGCGCCTGCGGCGGCCGCGGCAGCGTGTCGATGCGCGGCGGAGGCAAGCTGACCTGGCGCGCCGACTGGCCGGCTCGCTGGGCGCGCATCCCGGTGACCATCGAGCCGTTCGGGAAGGACCACGCCACCCGGGGCGGCTCGTACGACACCGGGGCGCGCATCTGCCGCGAGGTCTACAAGGCCCCGCCGCCCTTCCCGGTCACCTACGAGTGGATCTCCTTCAAGGGGAAGGGGGAGCTGAAGAAGAGCAAGGGGAACATCCTGTCGGTGCACCGGATGCTGGAGGTGGTGCCGCCGGAGGTGCTGCGCTATCTCGTCGTGAAGACTCGCCCGATGCGCTCGATCGCCTTCGACCCCGGCCTGCCGCTCCTGTCGCTGGTGGACGAGTTCGACGACGCCGCGTCACAGGAGCGCGACCCGCGCGCTCTGGCGCTCTCGGGGGGCGATCGGTTCACCCCGGTCGGGGTCCCGTTCCGGCACCTGGTGAACGTCGTCCAGATGGCCGACTTCGATCTCGACCAGACGGTCGTGATCCTGCGCCGCAACGGCTACCCGGTGCAGAACGTCGAGGCGCTCAAGGAGCGCGCCGGCTACGCCGTCCGCTGGCTCCGGGAGTTCGCCCCGGAGGAGGTCAAGTTCTCGGTGCAGCGCGATCTGCCGCCGCAGGCGAGCGACCTGGACGCCGGGCAGCGGCGCTTCCTGGCGCGCCTGGCGGAGGCGCTGCGCCCGGGGATGACCGGCGAGGAGATCCACGCGCTCGTCTACGAGATCGCGAAGGAGGCCGGCCTGGAGAAGGCGACGGCCGCTTTCGAGGCGATCTACCGCGCCTTCCTCGGCCGGACGAAGGGGCCCCGGGCCGGCTGGTTCCTGGCTTTTCTCGAGCGCGGCTTCGTGGTCGCGCGCCTCAAGGCGGCGGGGGGGGCGTGAGCCGGACCGCCGCGACGCCCTACGCCGCTCTCGTCCTGCTCGCCGGAGCGCTGGCGTCGCCGACCCCGGTCCTGGCGCAGCAGGGGCGGCTTCGTGAAGCGTACCGCGCCCGCTTCCTCGGCAAGCCGGCCCCGCCCTTCACCCTCAAGGACCTGAAGGGACGGACCGTCCGGCTGGCGGACTATCGCGGCAAGGTGGTGCTGCTGAACTTCTGGTTTTCCACCTGTGGTCCCTGCCGCATGGAGACGCCCGACCTGATCGACCTCTATGGCAACTACAAAGGACGCGGGCTCATGGTGCTCGGGATCAACATGGACGAGATCCTGACGCCGGAATTCCATGGCCAGCAGCTCGCGGAGTTCCTGCAGGAGTACAACGTCACCTATCCGATCCTGGTCGCCGACGGCAAGGTCTTCAAGGACTACGGATCGCCGCCGGTCCAGCCGGTCTCCTACCTCGTCGACAAGGAAGGGAAGATCGTGCAGCTTTTCTGGGGCGCCTACCCGGGGTCGTCCTACGATCAAATGATTCGCCCCCATCTCGCCGCGCCCGCCGCGGCACAGGCGCCGGCCACGCGACCCGGGCCTGCTCCTGGTTCGAAGCCCGCCACGCCCCCGGCGTCCGGGACCTCTCACCCGCGCCGGTAGACCGCCCGCTTCCAGGCCTGGAACCGCGCCTCGGCCGCGTCGGCCGAGAGGCGCGGCCGCACCACGTATCCCGTCG
>DASTNM010000523.1:0-8807 GCA_035762745.1 Candidatus Polarisedimenticolia bacterium | reverse complement strand
ATCCCGGCAGCGCGGTCCCGTCGCCGTCGAACACCTGGACGTCGCCCTGGCTCATGCCACGCGCCACCTCCATCCTCTGGTCGCCGTGGAGGTCGGCCAGGAGGGTGCCGGCCTCAGAGCAGGTGTAGTACCCCCGCCCCGGCGGGCGGATCTTGACCGGCCAGCCGTCCGCCTCGCTGCCGTCGGCGTGGAAGGCGTAGAGAAAGTTTCTGCGAGGGGGGCCGTCCGAGACGACGCGTGGGGGGCCGTCCGAGACCACGCAGAGGACGATCTCCGGCGACCCGTGGCCGTCGAGGTCCCCCACGCCTGGCGCTCCGACGGGGTAGGCCGGCTGCGGCAGGTCGTCGAAGGTGCGCGGCCAGCCCGGCAGCGGGGTGCCGTCGGACCGCAGGGCGATCACGAGGCCCGAGGGGACCGTCACCACGAGTTCGCTGCGGCCGTCGCCGTCGAGATCCGCCGCCACCACGCTGCCTTCACGCGGGCGGTAGTCGGTCGGCCGGTGGAATAGGATCGGGAAGCCGGGGACGGAGGGGGGACTCTTCGGGATCCGCCCCGGCAGCCGGTGATCGATGGTGGCGGCGCCGGGGGAGGGTCCTCCCGTCAGCAGAAGCGCCAGGGCGACGGCGATCCCGACAGTCGTCGGCGCACAAGGGTGACCAGGAGGCCGCGGCGTGCCATGAACCATTCTGTGAACCTGGATGATCTGTCTTTCGCCCCCTTTATACGGTCTGGAGGGGACGGCGGCAACAAAATTCGATTGTCTCCCGCCGGCAGATGGGGTTAAATCCCCCTCCCATGACATCCCACGAACCGGGTTCCGGAGGCGGCGGAATCCGTGTCCGCTTCGCTCCCAGTCCGACCGGCTTCCTGCATGTCGGGGGGGGCAGGACCGCGCTGTTCAACTGGCTCTTCGCCAGGCGACACGGCGGGACCTTCGTCCTGAGGATCGAGGACACCGATCTGGAGCGCTCGACCGAGGCGAGCGTCCGGACGATCCTCGACGGCCTGGCCTGGCTCGGCATCACCTGGGACGAGGGGCCGTTCTTCCAGGCACGGAACATCGAGGCGCATCGCGCCCTGGCGCGCCGGCTCCTGGCGGAGGGGAAGGCTTACCACTGTTTTTGCTCCGTCGAGGATCTGGATCGCAAGCGTGCCGCGGCCGAGAAGGCGGGGAGCGCCTGGAAATACGACCGGGCCTGCCTGCGCCTCGCACCGGACGAGACGAGGCGGCGGCTGGCGGCGGGGGAGCCGGCGGCGGTCCGTTTCCGCGTGCCGGACGGTCCGGTGGCCTGGGAGGACCTGGTGCACGGGGCGACGTCGTTCGAGTCGGGCGTCATCGAGGACATCGTCCTGCTGCGCTCGGACGGGACGCCCACCTACAATCTGTCCTGCGTGGCCGACGACATCGAGATGCGAATCACGCACGTCATCCGGGGTGACGATCACATCAGCAACACCCCGAAGCAGATCCTCCTGTACCGGGCGGCGGGGGCGGAGCCGCCCCGCTTTGCCCACCTGCCGCTGATCCTGGGAGCCGACAAGAAGCGGCTGAGCAAGCGGCACGGGGCGGTCTCGGTCACGGAGTATCGCGACCGAGGCTACCTGCCGGAGGCGCTGTTCAACTTCCTGGCGCTCCTGGGCTGGTCGCCCGGCGACGGCCGGGAGAAGATGACGAAGGAGGAGATGATCGCCGTCTTCACGCTCGAGGCGATCAACCGCAAGGGGGCGGTCTTCGACGAGCAGAAGCTCGAGTGGATCAACAGCCAGTACATCAACGATCTGCCCTCGGCGACCATCGCCGGCATCGTGCGCCCCGACCTCGAGGCGCTCGGGCTCTGGAGCGCCGATCTCGATCCGGGAGGGGCGCGGCGGGAATGGTTCCTGCGCGTGCTCGAAGCGCTCAAGGCGCGCTCGAAGCGGCTGACCGATTTCGCCCGGGACGTCGGACCGTTTCTGACCGAGCGCTTCGAATACCGGCCCGATGCGGTCGAGAAATACCTCAAGCCGAGCCCGAAGACCGGCGGCCCCGGGGAGATCGCCGCGCGCCTGCTGCTTCTGCGCGAATCGCTGGCCCGGGTCGAGCCGTTCGATGAGACGCACACCGAGGCGGCGCTCAGGGGCCTGGCCGAGGGGCGCGGCGAGCCGGCCGCCCACTTCATCCACCCTCTGAGGATCGCCCTGGTCGGGACGGCGGTCAGCCCCGGGATCTTCACCATCCTGGTCCTGGTTGGGAAGGAGCGGTCCCTGGCGCGCCTCGATCGGCTGGCGGCCTTCCTGACCTGAACCCCGCGAGGCGGTGGCACGCCTCCCCGGCGAACGGGCTATACCTCAGGACCGGCGCGGGTTGACACCCCTCGGACCGTTGGCTAAAATTCGCGGCGCGTTCCGGGATCGTCCAACGGTAGGACACATGGCTCTGGACCATGGTATCGGGGTTCGAATCCCTGTCCCGGAACCAAAAGCATACTCGTGGCGCTATCGTCTAGGGGTTAGGACGGATGGTTCTCAGCCATCAGACCGGGGTTCGAATCCCCGTAGCGCTACCAAGCTGATCCGCGCGGCCTCCTCGCCCCACCCGGGAGGGAGGCCGCCTGCTTCCTTCGGACGACGCCGTTCCCTGGCCTCACGGCTGCTGGCGGTTGCCGTCCTGGTGGTCGGCTGCGGCGCCCCGCGCGCCAGCCGCGCCACCGGGGCCGTCGGGCATGCCGTCGAGACGGCGCTCGCCTCCGGGACCGGGCGCATCGACCACGCCGCCTGGGACCGGCTGCTCGCGGCCGGGACGCGCCAGGGGCTGGTCGACTACGAATTCATGCGGGCGCACCGCGCCGATCTCGACTCCTACCTCGAGCACGTCGCGACCGCCCCGCTCGACCGGCTGGCACCGGGCCACCTCGAAGCTCTCCTGATCAACGCCTACAACGCCCTCACCGTCCGGTCGATCCTCGACAATCCCGGGGTCACTTCGATCAAGGAGATCGCCGGCGTCTGGACGGAGAAAAGGCACCGGGTCGGCGGATTCGACCTGACCCTCGACGACCTGGAGCACCGGATCCTGCGCCCGTATTTCCGCGATCCGAGGATCCATTTCGCCGTCAATTGCGCCTCGCGATCCTGCGCGCCGCTCCCGTCCTGGGCCTACGACGGCGCTCGGATCGACGCCCAGCTCGAGGAGCGGGCGAAATCGTTCCTGTCGGACCCGATCAACGCCCGCGTCGAGGGTGACGCCCTGCATCTTTCGAAGTACTTCGACTGGTACGGGTCGGACTTCGTGGCCGCCGGGTGGCGCGGCTCGACGCGGACGATCGCCCTCTACGTGGCTCGCTACGCGCCGGCCGACGTCGCGGCCTTCATCGACAGCCGGAAAGGCGCGCCGCGCCTCGTCTTCGAGGAGTACGACTGGTCGCTCAACGCGGCGCCGCCGTCCGCCGCGCCCTCCGCGCCGCCGGCCCGCCTCACCCCTTGAGCGCCGTCGCCATCCTCACGAGCTCGGCGCAGGCCTTGTCGATCTGCGCCCGGCTGCGACCATCCTTGATGGCCCCGGTCTCGTCGAACGCCTGATCGGCCCTGGCGATCAGGACGCCGGAGGGAATGACGACGGCGTTGAGGCTGGTCAGGATCTGACGCACCGCGATCGTGCCGCGCACGGCCCCGAACTGTCCCGGCGAGGCTCCCATCAGGAGCACGACCTTTTCCTTGAAGGGGTTGTCGGGGGGGCGGGAGGCCCAGTCGATGGCGTTCTTGAGAGTTCCCGGGACGCTGTTGTTGTATTCGGGGGTCGAGATCACGAGCGCGTCGGCCGCCGCGATCCGTGCCTTGAAGGCGCGCGCTCCCTGTGGCAACCCCTCCTTCTCCTCCAGGTCGCCGTCGTAGAGCGGCATCATCACCTCGCGCAGGTCGAGGAGATCGACCTCCGTCTTGCCGCGCAGCGTCTCCACGGCGAGCCGCACCAGCTTGCGATTGTAGGATCCGGCGCGCAGGGCGCCGGCGAAAGCCAGGACACGCAGCATCGTTTCACCTCGCGAGGGGCATTCTACGTCAGCCCCGCGGCGGCTTGCGGCGGGCCCCCTCTTTTGTCTATCGTGCGCCGATGCGCCGCCGTGCCGAGATCCTCATTCTCCAGCATGCCGAAGCCGAAGGCCCCGGGCTCCTGGCGCCGCCGCTCGCGGCGGCGGGAATCGTCACGCGGGTGGTGCGGGTCTTCGAGGGTGAGCCGGTGCCGCGGACGACGGACGGGATCGCCGGGCTCGTGGTCATGGGAGGGCCGATGGGCGCGTACGAGGCCGACCGCTTCCCCCACCTGATGGACGAGCTGGCGTTGTGCGGCGACGCCCTGCGGCGCGGCCTGCCGCTCCTCGGCATCTGCCTCGGCGCGCAGGTCCTGGCCGCTGCGGCCGGGGCGCGAGTCTTTCCCGGGCCCGGGAAGGAGATCGGCTGGTACCCGATCACCTTGAGCCCCCAGGGACGTGACGACGCGCTGCTGCAATCGCTGCCGGCCCGCCCCGTGGTCTTCCACTGGCACGGCGACACCTTCGACCTCCCCTCCGGAGCCACCCTGCTCGCGTCCTCCGGGAGATACGCGCACCAGGCGTTCCGGATCGGCGCGCGCGCCTGGGGCCTGCAGTTCCATGTCGAGGTGACGCCGGAGATGGTCGGGCGGTTCATCGAGGCGGGGGTCGCGGAGTCGGACGACTTCGGAGGAGTGGAGGGCGCGGCCCGGATGCGGAGTGACGCGGCCCGCTTCTGTCCGCCCCTCGCCGCCGCGGTCCCGGCGCTGGTGCGCGCCTTCCTGCGGAGCGGCGGGCCGGGTCACTTCGGCAGTCGGGGATAGACGCTCAGCGGATCGGACAGCGGGGGCCAGGCGAGGATCCCGGTGGCGTCCTGGACATAGGCCGGCCGCCGCATGCCGACCAGGACGCTGCTGACCCCCGGCGTGCTGGCGATGACCCAGAGCGCCTTGCGCGACAGCGTCTCGGCGCGCCGCTCGGGAGGCAGGGCCGGATCGATCGCGGCGCCGATGGAGGCCGCCCTCCCACCCCCCTTCTTCGCCGCCTGCCGGCCGATCTCCTGGAGCAGCGTCTGCAGCGCCGGGAGGTAGCGAGCCCACCACGCGCTCCAGGACTGGCGCGCCTCGGGCGGCAGCCCCTGCGCCACGGTCCCGACCACGTAGTTGATGCGCGGGATGACGTACTGCTGCTCGATCTGCTGCCACTGGACCTCGTCCTCGACCTGGGCCGGAAGACCGGCGATCTCATCGACGAGCAGGAAGAGGCTCTCCGCGGCCCCGGCCCGGTCATCCGGGGCCGGGTGGCTCCCATCGGCCGCCGGCGCCGGGCCGAACCCGGCCCGGTACTCCGCTCCCAGCTCCCGCAGCCGCAGCACCAGAGGCTCGATCGACCCCTCGCCGGACGACGCGCGGGCCCCGGCCAGACGGATGAGGCGACCCCGGCTGAAGGCGTTGAGGGGGCGGTTGATCAGGACGCCGAGGCCGGCCGACGACGCCTCCTCGAGGGCCGTCCGGTTGTGCCTCTCTCCGGTGTTTCTGATCAGCGCCCCGCCCGATTCGAACAGGTTCATCGGCACCTGCAGCACCCGGAAGTGATGCTCGTCGCCGCCGGCCTCCGCGGCGGCCGCCAGCATCCGGCTGACCGAGGTCGCCTCGGGATCGTCCGGCTCGGAGACCGCGGTGTTCGAGGAGACGCCGTAGAAGCGGATCTCCCCGCGGCCGACCGCTCCCTCCAGGAAGGCGAACGCATTGCGCAGGCGGGCATAGAACCTGGCGCGCACCGCGTCGAGGTCGCCGGCATGCCGCTTCCTGGCGTCGGCGAGAAAATACTCGGGGTTGTGCAGCAGGCAGACATCGAGCGCATCCACACGAAGGCGCGCGCGCGAGCGGGCGAGCTGATCGGCGAGAAAGTCGGGGTGCACGCAGTGCCAGCATCCATCCATGTACTTGACCATCTCGGGGAACGGCCTGCCGGCGCGCTCGCGCTCCTCGGCGAGCGCCAGGTTCTGTCCCTGCACGTAGCCGATCTTCGACACGAGGATCATCTGGTCGCGCCGCCAGGTTCCCCGCGTCTCGCCGTCGCCGAGCACCTGGCCGATCAGCCGCTCGCTGGCGCCGTCGGTGTAGTTGGTCGAGGTGTCGATCAGGTTGCAGCCGGCGGCGAGAGCGGCCTCGAGGGCCTGGCGGTGCGCCGGGGTCTCGTCGTCGACGCGGTAGCCGCCGAAGCCCAGGCGGCTCACCGTCAGCCCGGTCGTGCCGAACGGGGCGTAGCCGTGCGGCGAGCCGCCCCGGAAGCGGGCCGCGTAGTCGGCCGTCCCCTCCGGCGTGGCGCGCCTCTCAGACATGGTTGCGCAGCATCAGCTCGCGGGGGTGGGGACGCAGGTAGACCTGCTCCCGGATGTAGGGGACCTCGGCACGATCGAGGTGGTGCTTCAAGAGCGTGAGCGGCACCACCAGCGGCACCAGGCCGCGATGGAACTCGTCGATGATCGTCACCGCCTCGGCCTTGTCGCGCCGATCGAGGTGGCGTTTGAGGTAGCCGAGGATGTGGTGCAGGACGTTGGTGTGCTTCTTCGCCGTCGCCTGGATCCTGAGGGCGGCCATGAACTCCGCGCCGTAGCGTCTCTGGAGATCGCCCGGGGACAGCTCCTTGGCGTGCGCCACGAGCCTCCCCAGGAGGGTGTAGTGCTTCGGGCTGTGGGCCAGGAGCAGGAGCTTGTGCACCGAGTGGAACGTCCCCAACCGCCCGCGCGTCAGACCGCCGGCGACCAGATCCTTCCAGCGGCGGGAGCAGAAGACACGCTCGATGAAGTTCTCCCTGATCGGCAGATCGTGGAGACGCCCCTCCTCCTCCACGGGGAGCAGGGGAAACTTCTTCATCAGGGCGCGGGCGAAGAGCCCGACACCCTGCCGGCGTCCTGGCCGGCCGTCGTCGCGGTACACCTTGACACGTTCCATGCCGCAGCTCGGAGAGTCGCTCTTCAGGATGTAGCCGCAGAGATCCTCGCGGCCCAGATCCTTCAGGCGTGATCCGGCCCAGGCGGCCAGGCGCTCGGTCTGGTCGCCGCCGCTCTTGCGGAAGAGCAGCCGCGGGGCGTCCGGGTCGCCGACCAGCCGCAGCGTCTCGCGCGGCACCCCGAGACCGGCCTCGAACTCGGGGCAGACCGGGACCCAGGTGAAGAAACGCCCGAGGGTGTCGGTGATGTAGCGATCGCGCTTGTGCCCGCCGTCCCAGCGCACCTCCTGGCCCAGGAGGCAACTGCTGATGCCGACCCGGATCGGAGACTCCGGCGAGCGTGCGCTCACCGAACGGGCCGTCCTCGAGCCCGCCGAGGCGCTATTTCTTCACTTCCTTCAGGCTGGAGATGTAGGCGACCAGGGCCTCGAGATCCTCCGCCGGGAGGCTCGGGTAGGCCTTCATCTTCGAGTCGGCCTTGACCTCCTTCGGCGACACGATGTACTTGTGGATCTGATCGGCGCTGAGCCTGGCGCCGACGCCGTCGAGCGGCGTCTTGGGGTTCCCCTTCCCCTCGATCGAGTGGCACATCGAGCAGTGCTGCGCTGCGAAGACCGCCTTCCCCTTGTCGGCCGGCGCGGCCGCCCCATCGGCCATGGCCGGCATGGCGAGAGCGAAGGCGGCGCAGAGAACGGTGCCGAGCGTCAAGATCCGCTTCATGATCGCGTCTCCTTATCATGCATCAGGGTGTCAGAACCGCCGCGTACGATAGCACCGAAATCGGGCGATCTCAACAGATGGCGGGCGGGGGGTGATGGTTCAGTCTGATGTACGAGTGACCGGCGGGGGCCTGAGATCGTCCGGGACCGCCTGGGCGACGCGCGCCGCCAGCTCGTCGAGGTGCCCCGCGAAGCCGTGGCCCGCCCCCTTGATCGCCAGCACCTGCGCGCCGCCGGGAAGCGCCGCCGCCAGGGTGAGCAGCATCCCGAGAGGGCCGAAACGATCCTCCTCGCCCTGGATGAGAGCCAGGGGCTTGCGGCATTTCTTCAGGAAGCCGAAGCTCGCGATCCCCACCGGGGTGCCGATGCCGATGAGCGCCGCGACGCGAGGGTCGCGGCAGCCGACGCTCAGGGCGACGTGGGCCCCGAATGAGTACCCCGCCGCCAGCAGGGGATGGCCGGGGAAACGCTCCGCGAGGTGGTCGAGGACGACAACCAGGTCGTCCTGCTCGCCGCGACCGGCATCGTGCGTTCCTCCACTGCCACCGACGCCTCTGAAGTTGAAGCGCAGGACCGGCAGGCTCAGGCGGGCCAGCGCCTCGGCCGCGGCGTGCACCACCTTGTTGTGCATCGTGCCGCCGAACAGCGGGTGAGGGTGGCAGAGGACGGCGGCGGCGCCCTGCGGCGGCAACACCGCCGGATGCTTCAGGAGGCACTCGAGGCGCCCGGCCGGACCCGCAAGGAAGAAACTCTCGATGCGCGGCATGGGCCGGTGATCTTACACGAGGGGCCGGCGGCGAGCCGGCCGGTTCTCCGTGGTAAGCTCGGCGCCGCGTCGAGGCGGATTCATGGGAGGGAGGCGTGGCGGTTCCGGCGGAGGAGTTCCGGAGGGCGCTGAGGCGGTGGGCGAGCGGCGTTTCGATCGTCACGACCCGGAGCGCCGAAGGGATCCACGGCATCACCGTCAGCTCGTTCTGCTCGCTGTCCCTCGATCCACCGCTGATCCTGATCTGCATCGACCGGAAGACCGCCAGCCATCCGTTGATCGCCCGGGAGCGCTGCTTCGGAGTCAACATCCTGAGGGCCGACCAGGCGCCGTTGTCGGACCTGGCCGCCGGCCGGGCCGGGC
>DASTNM010000522.1:0-5504 GCA_035762745.1 Candidatus Polarisedimenticolia bacterium | reverse complement strand
TCTCGAACCACTTCATGAAGGTGAAGCATCCCGTGTACGAGAGGAGCAGCAGGTCGGGCGGCGGCAGCGGCTGCCCGGTCGGGCCGATGTTCCCCGATCGCAGCATGCCGAGGTCG
This sequence comes from Candidatus Polarisedimenticolia bacterium, assembly GCA_035762745.1. Taxonomy (GTDB): domain Bacteria; phylum Acidobacteriota; class Polarisedimenticolia; order Gp22-AA2; family Gp22-AA2; genus DASTNM01. The sequence goes on along the minus strand of DASTNM010000522.1, from coordinate 5,388 downwards.
CACTTGACGTAGGTGCAGACATCCTCGGAGTGGCCGGCCTTCTCCGCCAGGCCGATGTACTCCGCCGATTTGCCGCGCATCCCCGACTGCAGGGCGTTGATCTCCGGCAGGACCGGGAGCACGTCGAACGACAGCAGCAGCTCGGTCAGGTTGCCGGGGACGAAGGTGTAGACGCAGCGCGAACCGGCCTCGCGCGCCCGGGCCAGCCGTTCGTAATGGTCGCCGATCATCCGCTTCTGGCGCATCTGGCTGTCGTCCTTCTGCGCGCCCGGCTCGGACGCCTGCGGTCTCTGCGCGCCCAAGGCCGTCATGCGGGGCTCCAGAGCTTGATCGAGTCGGCGAAGGTGCCCGCCTGCTCGCGGATCACCTGGAACTGGCCGTTGTTCTCGCTGTACTTGAACGCGGTCCACGGGATGCCCGCCTCTTCAATCGCCCGTGTCGTCATCGGCTGGTCGAGCAGCGCCGGATCGCAGAAGGAGGCGGCGCAGAAGATCACCCCTTCGGCGCCGCTCGCCCGCACCCGATCCACCAGATCCCGGCCCTTCACGTCGTCGCCGATGTAGCGCGTCGGGCCCGGCACGCCGTCCCGAAGGAAGGCCTGCACGAGGTTGTCGATCGGGTCGCCCTCCGTCGGGATGTCGCCGCGCAGGGAGCGGTGCACCGGGATCAGATCGTCGTCCACGATGTAGCAGCCGGCCCGTTCGAGGGTCTTGAGGAGCGGCAGCGGCGGCTGCTCGCAGAACGATCCGGTCAGGACGACGCGCGCCTGGTCCAGAGGCCGCCGCCCCGGGTCCTCCAGGACCAGGCGGCCGTAATCGCGCAGCAGCGCGGTGTGCTCCTCGATCGGCAGCACCAGGCCGGCGCGCACAATGAGATACAGCTCGTACGTCGGCACCGTCCACGGCCGAAGGCGCCGCAGATCGTAGAGGTCGCGCACCAGGCCGCGGTTCTCGTTGTAGAGAGCGATCGAGCCCCGCAGCGCCCCGGCGTCGAGCGCCCGTGCGCCGCGCGCCTCGAGATCGTGCGCCAGCGACTCGATCTCGTGCCGGTAGAAGACGCCGCCGCGGCCGGGGTCGAAATCCTGCGGCACGTCGAGGTAGCGGACGTATGCGCCCGGGAACAGGAGCGTCCACATCCCCGACAGGTTGCGGATGACGTCGCAGATCGACGGGAACAGCATGCCGTCGAGCACGTCGAGACTGCCGTTGAGGCCGAGCTCGATCGTGCTCCGGGGGATGTGGCAGATATAGGACTGGTAATAGGCGTCGCCGCGGATGATCTCGATCTCCCCGCCGCCCACGATGCCGACCGGCAACACTCCCTGGGCATGCAGGATCTCGCGTGGCACGTCGATCGGCATGTAGCCGATGACGAGTCCGCCCGTGCGTTCCTTCCAGGCGCGCGCCGCCCCCAGGCTGGTGTCGAAGCACAGGGCCTCGGCGCGATCCAGAAGGGCGCGCAGCGCCTCCGGGGCGGTCATGCGTTCTTCCAGTCCGGCCGGCGCTTCTCGAGAAAGGAGCGGATCCCCTCGACCGCGTCCGCGGTCTTCATCAGGTCGCCGAGGTAGAGACGCTCCTGAGCGGCGATGTCGGCCTCGAAGCGGGCCCCCAGGTCGTGTCGCACGGCGCGCACCGCGCGGCGCAGGCTCGCGGCGGAGCGCGGCAACAGGTGCTCGCGCGCGTAGGCGAGCGCGGCCCCGGTCGGATCGTCCGCGATCGCGTCGACCAGACCGATGCGCTGCGCCTCGGCGGCCCCGATCGTCCGGCCGCTCAGGCACAGGTCCTCGGCGGCGCCCCGCCCGACGCGCTCGCGCAGGAACATCGAGGCGACCGGCGCGAACACCCCGAGGAGGATTTCCGGCTGGCCGAGGAGCGCGTCCGGGGCGGCGAAGACGCGGTTGCAGAAGGCGGCCAGCTCGAGGCCGCCACCGAGGCAACGCCCGCGGACGACGGCCAGGACCGGCAGGGCGCCGGCGATCATGGCCCGGAACAGATCGTGGAACCCGCGCAGCATCGGGCCGACCCGGTCCGGCAGGTGCTCCTGGATGCTCGCCCCATACGAGAAGTGCGAGCCGTCTCCCTCCAGGAGGATCGCCTTGAGATCGCGTGCCCGGGCCGCCTCCCGGAACGCCTCGATCAGGGCACGGTTCATCGCCGTGTCGATGATGTTCCCCTTCGATCCCGTGAGCACGAAGCGCCGCACCGCGCCGGTTTCCAGCGTCTCCACCCGCACCCGAGTCGTGGTCTCGTCCGCTTTCATCGATCCTCCTCCGGGGCTGCCGCGCCGCCCCTGCCGCCTGTCGGTCGGGCTCCGCCCTCCGGCAGGTCCCGCTCCAGCTGCACGAAGGGACCTCCGACGAATCCGCTGGCCCTGAAGAAGGACAGCACCGGGACGTCGGTCCTCCGCACCATCGTCCTCACCTGCGATACCTTCGCCTGCCGGAACCGCCGGCAGGCCTCGTCGAGCAACGCCGAGGCCAGGCCGCGCCGCAGACGGCCGGGATCGACCCCCACGGCGAACACCCAGCCGCACGGGGGCGATCCGAACTCGAAGGCCCGGACCTCGGCGAGGAGGTAGCCGGCGAGAACGCCGCCGACCTCCGCGCCCAGCCGCACCCGGTCGCGGCGGGGGGCGCGCCCCAGGAACTCGTCGAAGACGGCCCGCCAGTAGCGCCGCTTCGAGGTCCCGGTGTGCAGCGCGTCGATCCGCGCGACGTCGTCGAGGTCACGGCGCGAAAGCGAACGGACGGTGACGCCGCCGGTCTGCGGGCTGTCCACGGCCCGTCGCCGGATGCCGCTCACGGCCAGGGCCCCCATGACCGGATCACTTTTTCCCGTGCGCCTGGGCCAGGAGATCGTCGACCAGTCTTTCGGACCATCGTTCCCCTTCCGCAAGCCGGCGCCGCAACAGCAGGAAGTCGGGCTCCCGGCGGCTCTTGCTTCCTTCGTGGAAGGCCCGGAACCCGGCCTGTCCTTCCGTCATCATGTTGAGCCCCAGCCAGGCGCGGTTTGTCTCGCGGTTCCGGTCCCAGTGCAGGAGCTTGTGCTTGCGGACGCTCTCGAGCGTCTTGCTCAGACAGCCGGGCATGGTCATCGCCAGGCGGGTGACGAGCCCCGCGACCTCGCGATCGAGAGGGGCCAGGTCGATCTCCCCCTCGGCGAGGATCTTCTTCCCCGCGTCGCGGGCGGCGCCGGTCTTCATCTCCCCATGGACGATCTGCCCGGTCTCGTCGATCCACCTTCCGATTTCGACGAGCGGGTTCGGCAGGAAGCGGCCCCCCTGGCGCAGCGCCGGCACGACCTTCGTGAGCAGCCCGAGACGCAGCGCCTTGTGCGCGCTCCACGGCTCACACAGGGTGCACGACTCCATCGCCGCCTCGATCCCCACGAACAGCGGCAGGAAGTCGGTGCTGCCGCCATCGGGGGCCGATCCGTGCTTCGGCCCCGCCTGGCCGAACAGCGCGAGATCCTGGGCGACGGAAAAGTCGCACGCCATCCCGATCTCCTGGCCCCCCGCGATGCGCATGCCGTTGACGCGGCAGATCACCGGTTTGTCGCAGGCGAGGATGGAGGAGACCATGTCGTTGAAGAGCCGCATGTACTGGCGATATTCCTCGGGCCGGCCGGCGTAATAGGTGGCGTACTCGGCCGTGTTCCCGCCGGTGCAGAAGGCGCGGTTCCCGGAGCCGGTGAACACCACGGCCACACAGGCGCGGTCGTTCGACGCGCGCCGCATGCCGAGGATGACCCCTTTGATCATCTCGGTCGTGTAGGAGTTCAGCTGATCGGGGTTGTGCAGCACGATCCGGACGGCGTGCAATCCCTCGACCGTCTTCCCGTCGGGGTCGGTGATCGGCATCTCCTCGTACAGGATGCCCGGGGTCGTCGCGGGCGGCACCAGGTCGTGGTTCTTGAGATCCATGCCTCACTCCTCCGGGACCAGGACGACCCGGCGAGCCGCGGCCCGCGCCTGCAGGTCCTCGAAGGTCCGGTTGATGTCCTCGAGGGAGCGGCGCTCGATGAAAGGGGTCAGCGCCACGCGCCCCGACAGGACGAGATCCACCACCGCGGGGTAGTGCTCCGGCAGGCAACCCCAGTTGCCCTGCGCCGTGGCATCGAAGGCCATCAGATTCGAGAGGCGCACCTCGACGGCGGCGCGCGTGTAGCCGACGATCGACAGAAAGGCGCCGGGGCCGATCAGGCCGAAGGCCGTCGCCTGGCCCGCCGGCGTCCCCGAGGTCTCGAAGATCCGGTGACGCCACGTCGGGATGTCGTGCTCCTTCGCGAACGACTGGACGGCTTTGCGGAGGTCGCGCCCGTCCTTCTGATCGGCGCGCAGCCCCAGCTCCACGCCGTGCGCGGCCAGACGATCGAGACGATCCTGCAGGACATCCACGGCGATGACGTGGGCCCCGCGAGCGGCCGCGATCTGGGCTCCGAAGCCGCCCACGCCGCCGGCCCCCACGAACACCGCCAGGTCGCCGGCGGTCAGGCCGCTCCGCTCGATCGCCTGAAACGGCGTCGAGACCGCGTCGGCGACGACCGACAGGGCCCAGAGATCGACGCCGGCTCGGTTCCTCGCCCGGTCTTTCAGATCGCCGACCCGGCACAAGCCGGCCGCCGGAACCCGCAGGTGTGTTCCGAAGCCGCCGTGCACGTCGTTGCCGGGAAAGATCTGCCGCGGGCAGACCGACCCGCGTCCCGCCACGCAGGCGGTGCACCGGCCGCACGGCATGACCGCCGGGACGACGACCGCCGCGCCACTCCAGGATTCGGCGCCGACGCCTGCGGCGACGACGAGGCCGCTCACCTCGTGGCCGAGCGCCAGGGGAAAGGGGCGGCGCGTCGGGACGCCATCGTAGAAGAAGCCGAGATCGGTGTGGCAGACCCCGCAGCCGGCGACCCGGACCAGGACCTCTCCGGGGCCCGGATCTTCGTCCCTTTCCTCCCGGACCATCGGCTGCCCTGCCTGACGCACGATCCAGGACGCAATGCGCATCGCCCTCTCCGGCCCCCGCCCGGGGGCAAAATAGGAAAATAATACCCTATTTACTGGAAGTCAACGGCAGGCGTCAAGACCTCGTCGCAGCAGGAGCGCCGCCGATCCGGCTATACTCCGGCGTATCCACGCCCTTCCCACCGCGGAGGCTTCTGAGATGCAGTTCCCGGTGTATCTGCGGTTCGGCCCCCTCAGTGTTCACCCGCACTGGGTCTTCGAAGGCTTCGCGTACCTCGTCGGGTTCAGATTGTTTCTGAGGCAGCGGCGGCGGCGCGGCGATCGTCTCGCCCGCCAGGAGCGGGGGTGGATCGTGGCGGCTGCGATCGCCGGTGCGGCCGCCGGCAGCAAGATTCTTTACTGGCTCGTTGACCCGGCGGAGACTCTTCGACA
>DASTNM010000521.1:0-4361 GCA_035762745.1 Candidatus Polarisedimenticolia bacterium | reverse complement strand
GCCGTGCCGGGCGCAACGCCGCAGGAACGCCGGCAGGGTGGCGGGGAAGAGCCCGCGCCCTCCCAGCGCGCGGCGCCAGCGGTTGGCGATCGGCGCCAGCCGGGCGTAGGCGAGGAGCCGCAGATCGCGCACCAGAGGAGGGAGCGGGTCGGCGAAGTACTTGTACTCACCGACGCCGAAGCGGTGGCGCGCCATGTCGATGCGGCTGCGGAAGCGCCCCTCGTCGCCGTACAGGGCGATCGTCCCGGCGCACTCTTCGGGCGTCAGGAGCGGCGGGGTGACGGCGTGGCCGAGCGCCTCGAGGCTCGACTCGATCCCCTTCCAGTCGAGGCCGTCGATCCGATTTCTGAAATCAGCGCTCATGTTCCGCTCCCGGGACCTTGCGCCGGCGCCGGTCGAATCTAACTTATGACACTGGACCGACGCGTCGATCGGACCGCCGCGGCATGGCGCGGCGGCCGCCCCGGCGCCGCGGAAAGGGGAGCCGATGGCCGCGAAGAACGTCGCCGCACTGGCGCAGATGCTGAACCTGTCGATCACGTCGAAGGGGGGCCCGCTCGGCCCCGCCGGCGCCGCCGGGTCGATCGAGGGTTACCCGGTGGCCGTCGCCTGGGGGGCGCGGCAGAAACAGTCGAGCCTCGTGGTCCTGGTGCGCTTCCGCAAGGAGTCGCTCAAGGCCGCGCCCGGCGATCTCGCCGAGACGGTCGCCACCTCGCCGGAGATCCTCGCCGCTACGGGGCGCCGGAAGATCTCCGGCGCCGAGCGCCAGGCCCTCGCGGTCGGCCCCGACGCCCTCGTCTATTACTGGGATTATTCCCTCCGCGCCCCGAAGCCGGAGGCGGCCGCCGCGCTGGTCCGCGCGCTTCTGGCGCTCGTCAAGGGGATGGCCGCGCCGGTCGGCAGCGACTGCGAGATCTGCGGCGGCGCCCGGACGGCCGAGCTGTTCAGCGTGAACGGTGCGCTCATCGGTGTCTGCTCCGGCTGCCGCCAACGGATGGGGGAGGAGGATCGCCGGGCCGCCGAGGAGTATGCCGGCCGCCCCTCGAACCCCCTCCTCGGGACGGCCGCCGGTGTCGCGGCCGCGATGGTCATGGCGCTCCTGTGGGGCGGCGTCGCCTACTCGATCAATCGAATCTTCCTCTGGGGCGGGATCCTGATCGGCGTCGCCATCGCCTGGTCGATCAATAAAGGAATGGGGAAGGTGAACCTCTACGGGCGGGGATTGACCGTGCTGCTGACGATCGCCTCGGTCCTCCTGGGCGACTTCTTCTTCCTGTGGCTGTCGGCGGCGCAGGAGCTGCAGGAGCCGGTGAGTCTCGATCTCGCCGGACGGCTGGCGCCGCATTTCCTCACCCTCGAGTTCTCCGAGTCGAGCGGCTATCTCAGCGTTCTCTTCGGGCTGGTCGGCGCGATCTACATCCTGTTCGCCAACCGCCCGCCGGCCATGACCCGCGTCTTCGCGCCGGTCGGCCGGAGCGCCTCCGCGTAGACGGAGCGCCGGCGCCCCGACCGGCCGGTCGACACGTGCCTGCCGCCGCGCCCCGGACATCGGCCCGGCCTCAGGCCGCGGCCGGCCGGCAGACCCGGCACGGCCTGTACCCCGCGGTCCGCGCCTCGGCGACCGACCCGAAGACCACCCGGTGGTCGCTCCGCATCCGCTGCGCCGCACCACAGCCGACGCGGCAGACGATGTGGGTGCTGCGGCACCCCTCGAGGAGCGGCGTGGCCCGCTCGAGCTCCAGGAGCCGGCGCTTCATCCCCAGTCCGAAGGCGTAGCCACCGAGGCTGCCGTCGCTCCTGAGCACCCTGTGGCACGGCACGATAAAGGGCACCGGGTTGCGCCCGAGCGCGGTCCCGACAGCGCGCACGGCGCGCGGCCGGCCGATGCGTCGCGCGATCCAGGTGTAGGAGCGCGCCTCCCCGAACGGGATGCGCATCGTCTCCTCGAGCACGCGACGCTGGAACTCGGGGAGGGCCGAGAGATCGACCGGCACCGAGAAGAAGGAGCGCTCGCCGTTCAGGTACTCGCGCAGCTCGCGCCGCGCCTGCGCGGCCAGTCGGTCGGCCGAGGCGCCGGCCCGTCCTGCACGACCCTCGGGAGCCGGCCCGATCCCGCCGGCGCGCCCGCCCGCGCCGCCCGTGGACGGCGCTGGTCTCCGGCGGGCCACGAGGGCCACGCCATTGCGGGTGGCCTGAATTGAGAAGGTCCGGGCGATCGTCTTCATCGTCTCCTCCATCGTCGTCGCGGCGCGCACGATCCGCCGCGCCAGTCCCGCCGGAATCGGTTCCGGACGGAAGTATCCGCTGAGCCACTCCTCGAGCCGGAGGTCATCCGGTCTCGGCCTCGCCGTCATCGGCCTTTCCCTCCTCCCAAAGCGCCGCGCAGGATCGAACGGGCGCGGGCGAGCTGACTCTTCACCGTGTTCACGGAGATGCCGCGGATCCGCGCCAGCTCGCCGTAGGACAGGCCGTCGACGTAGCGCAGCGTGACCAGGATGCGCGCCTCGCGCGGCACTCTCCGGAGCGCGCGCCTCACGTCGAGGCGCGCAACCGCATCGATCGAATCTCCCCGGCCGTTGGCCGCCGCGGCGGTCTCGCGTGTCAGGGCCTCGCTCCCCGTCGACCGTGATCTCCGGCGCCGCATCTCGTCGATGCAGACGTTGGTCAGGATGCGGTACAGCCAGGTCGAGACCGCCCACTCGACGCGATACCCCGCCGCCCCCAGGTAGCAGCGCAGGAAGGCGCGCTGCACCGCGTCCTCGGCGTCGGCCTGCGACCCGAGCAGCCGCCGGGCGACCGCCAGCATCCGGCCGCCGTATCGCTCGACCAGAAGGGCGAAGGCCCGCTCGTCGCGGTGGACCACCTGTCTCATGAGCGTCCGGTCCGTGTTCATGGTGTCCATTGGCATATACGTCGCGTGTGGTCGGGATGGGTGGAATCGTGATCGCAAACCGCCACATCCCGGGCCTGCCTGCCAGTATATCCGCCGGCGCGGGACATGTAGAATCAGCCGTCCGGGAGACCCCAGCGGGTGAGACCCTTCCCAATAGTGATCGCTCTGGCACTCCTGGCGTCGCCGGCGCGGTTGCCGGCCGCCGGGCCCGACAGCGGCCAGTGGGCGACCGTGTGGCACGGCTACGCCTTCCTGAGCTCCAACCGGCAGGGGGGGCCGTCGGGGAGCCGCGATTTCGAATCGGAGAACCACGTCATGGTGGTCTCCACCCGGCCGTGGGGCCGGGGCGCGCTGTCGCTCCTGGGGACCTTCACGATCGAGCCGGCCACCGTGCGGCCGGAGGGCTCCCCCGAGCTCTTCCAGAGGGGCGAGACCTACAACGGCCTTCTCCTGGTCGACCGTCAGCACCCGCACGACCTCTTCGTGCAGCTGGCCGCCCGCTGGGTGCGGCCGTTCTCGGGCGGCCGCGCGTTCGTCGCCTACGTCTCCCCCTGGGGCGAGCCGGCGGTCGGCCCCACCGCCTATCCGCACCGGCGCTCTTCGTCCGAGAACCCGACCGCGCCCCTGGCGCACCACAACCAGGACTCGACGCACATCTCGGCCGACGTCCTGACACTCGGCGTCCGTGGAACGAAGGTGATCCTGGAGGGATCGGTCTTCCACGGTGGAGAGCCGGACGAGAACCGCTGGGACATCGACCAGGGGCGAATCGACTCCTACGCCGGCCGGGTGACCGTCCACCCGGTGCCGGGGCTCTCGATCCAGGTCTCCGCCGCCCGTCGCGAGCACCCTGAGACGATCGAGGACACGGATCAGACGCGCCAGACGGCCTCCGTGGAGTACGAGCGCGCCACTCCCGGCGGGTTCGTCGCCGCGACGCTGATCCTGGGGCGGAACCTCCTGCCCGAGGGGCCGGAATGGGGAAACCTCCTGGAGGCGACCTGGAAGTTTCGCGCCGCGAACTTCGTGTACACGCGGGTCGAGAGCGTCGACCGGGACCGATTCGAGCTCCTGAACAAGAGGCAGAGACCGGCCGGCGTGCCGCCCGAGAGGACCTCCGTGCAGGCGGCCACCGCGGGCTACGTGCGCGACCTGCCGCTGCTGAAGGAGGCCGAGACCGGGATCGGCGCGGGGGTCACGGTGTACCGCTTCGAGTCGGGTCTCGACGGGATCTACGGGCGCCGGCCGATCTCATGGCAGGTCTTCATGCGATTCCGCTTCGGGACGCCCGGCGCCGCGGACCACCAGCACGTGCACTGAGTCGAGGGGGAGGGGACGTCCCATGAGGTTGGTCTCTTACCCGGAGGTCGGTACTTGTCCGACCTCCCGGGTTGCGGCATCCTGTATCGGTGTCTCGAACGCAGCGACGAAAAGGAGAGCGACCCATGATCCTGATTACTGGCGCCAG
>DASTNM010000520.1:0-8661 GCA_035762745.1 Candidatus Polarisedimenticolia bacterium | reverse complement strand
GACCCGCTGAAGGACATCGCCGAGCTGCAGCGGGTCACCTTCGTCATGCTGGGCGGGAAGGTGATCCGGCGGCCGTAGTCGGGCGGCCGTCGTCCTCAGGCGGCGGCCGGCCGGCGGCGGCGCCGGCCAGCTTCCCCCCGTTCCGAGCGCTCAGGAGGCCGCGAGACGCCGGCGGATCTCCTCCACGCGCCTCCTGTTGGCTCCCAGGTCGGAGTAGCCGACGCGCGACGCGGAGCGGATCTCGATTCGTCCCGCCGTCTCGTCGAGCAGGAACTCGACGTCGTCGACGAGGCCGAAGAGGGGCGAACGGAACTCGGCGCGCAGGTACAGGGGGGTCGCGGCGACGATCCGGACGCGCGGCAGCGCGAGCAGCACCTCTCGCAGCCGCCGCCAGGCCTCGCCCGCAACCCCTTCGAACCGCAGCGGCTTGACGAAGTGCCCGTCTCCGGCGGCCTGCGACGAGACGCAGTTGGGTGACGCGGGGCAGGGAGCGAGCCGACCCGCGTGCGGGCCGAGGGCGACCGGCCGCACTCCGCGGGATCGGGCACCCAGAAGCGCCAGCAGGACCAAGGGTGCCGCCAGGGCGGCCAGGACCGCGCAAAGCCACGGCATGAGCACGATGTTAGACGATCCTGTCCCGCCCCGGCAGACCACGCGGGCGCGTGGCGTGTCGCCCCTCCCCCTTTACTCGTCGGGCAGACCTGCGTAGACTGCGCGGCATTCGCGTTGAGAGGAGCGGTGATGTCGCCTCAGGGACAGCCCGAGACCCGTCCGATCGAGCAGGCCTGCTACTGGCTGGCCACGCGGCGACGTCCGGCCGACCCGCCCCTCAGCGGGCGGCGCGAGGCCGACGTCGCCATCGTCGGCGCCGGCTTCACCGGGCTCTGGACGGCGATCGCCCTGAAGTCGCTCGACCCCGGGCTCGGGGTCGTCGTGCTGGAGCAGGGCACGGCCGCCTACGGCGCCAGCGGACGCAACGCCGGCATGATGGGCGAGTCGATCGACCACTCGCATGCCCTGGCGGTGGCGCATTTCGGGCGCGAGGAAGCCCAGCGCCTGGCCGTCCTGGGGGTGGCGAACACCGGGGATCTCATGCGTTTCCTCTCCGAGCGCGGCATCGACTGCGACCTGGAGCGGACCGGACAGCTCTACGTGGCGCTGTCGGAGGGGCAGGTCGACGAGCTGCGCCAGGCCGCCGAGGTCGCCTGGAGTCTCGGCATGTCGCAGTACCGCCTTCTGAGCGCCGCCGAGACGCGCGCCGAGATCGATTGCGAGCGCTACCAGGGGGCGCTCTTCAACCCGCACTGCGCCAGCGTCAACCCGGTCAAGCTGGTCGAGGGTCTGAAGCGCGAGGCGGCGAAGAGCGGGGTCATCTTCTGCGAGCAGACACGCGTGACGGGGATCGACACGTCGGGGGCCGCCGTACGCGTACGGGCGGCGGGAGGCGAGGTGCTGGCCCGCAAGGTGGTGCTGGCGACCAGCGCCTACACGCACCAGCTCCTGCCGCGCCTGCGGCACCGCTTCATCCCGCTCTACGACTACATCCTGGTGAGCGAGCCGATCCCACCCGAGCGGCTGGCGCGCATCGGCTGGCGGCACCGCCAGAGCGTCACCGACACTCGCGCGTTCTTCAAGTACTACCGCCTGACCGCCGACAACCGGATTCTGTGGGGCACGAGCGAGGCGAGGTATTACAGCGGCAACCGGGTCGACACCTCGTGCGATCACTCGGAGCGCCACTACGCCGAGCTGCGCGACAGCTTCGGGCGCCACTTCCCGGCCCTGGGAAAGGTCGAGTTCCCCTACGCCTGGGGCGGGGCGATCTGCTCGACGACGCGCTTCACGCCGTTCTTCGGCGCGGCGCGCGGCGGGCGCGTCCTCTACGGGCTCGGATACACCGGCCACGGCGTCGCCAGCACCCGCCTGGCCGGGCAGATCCTGGCGCACATGACGCTCGGCCGGCCGAGCCCGCTGCTCGATCTCTCCCTGGTCCGGAAGAAGCCGTTCCCCTACCCGCCCGAGCCGCTGCGCACCCTGGCGGTGAGCCTGGTGACGCGCGCGCTGCGCCGCGTCGACGCCGGCGGCCGGCCGGGCCTGCTGTTGCGCTGTCTCGACGCCCTCGGAATCGGTCTCTCGAGCTGACGGGGGCGCTCGCCGCCCCGGCGGGCGCCTACTGCTGCACCTTGTAGCTCGGCCGCGCCGGCTTCTGCGGCGGGCTCTTCTTGAGCTGGTCGAGCGTGTACTGGATGGCGCGCTCGAGCTGCGGGTCGCGCCCGGCGACCAGCAGGTCGGGGGCGTTCTCGACCTCGATGTCGGGATCGACGCCGTGGTTCTCCACCACCCAGCCGAGTTTGGCGTCCCAGATGCCCCAGTCGGGCATCGTGACGCGGCCGCCGTCGACGAGCGGCAGGTTCTCGCTGATGCCGACCAGCCCGCCCCAGGTGCGCTTGCCGATCACCGGCCCGAGCCCCTGCTGCCGGAAATAGTACGGGAAGGCGTCGCCGCCCGAGCCGGCGTACTCGTTGATCAGGATGCACTTCGGGCCGTCGATGGCGTCCGCCGGAGTGCGCTCGTCGGCCTCTTCGCGGTTGGCCCAGTAGCTCCAGGTGGTGTGGCGCAGACGGTTGATGAAGAAGTCGGGCACGAAGCCGCCGCCGTTGAAGCGCTCGTCCACGATCAGGCCGTCCTTGTCGATCTGGGGATAGAACTGGCGGGCGAACTCCTGGATGCCGGGGATGGCGGTGTCGGGGATGTGGATGTAGGCGATGCGGCCGCCGGTCGCGCGGGCGACCTTGTCGCGGTTGGCGGCGACCCAGGCCCGGTAGCGCAGGGCGGTCTCGCTGTCAATCGGCTTGACCGAGAAGGTGCGCGGCTTCGGATCTCCGGGAGTCGAGCCGACCGTGATCATGGTCTCCTTGCCGGCGGTGCCGACGAAGGCGGCATACAGGTTCTGCGGCGAGCGCAGCGGCCGGCCGTTCACCTGCAACAGGTAGTCCCCCTCGTGCACGGCCACCCCCGGCTCGGCGAGCGGAGCGCCGGTCGGGGCGTTCCAGTCGCGCTCGCGGTAGATGGTGCGGAAGCGGTAGAGACCACTTCGGGGATCGAGGTCGTAGTCGGCGCCGAGCAGGCCGACATCGACCTTGGGCGGCTCGGGAAGATCCCCACCCCCGACGTAGGTGTGCGAGGTCGACAGCTCGCCGATCATCTCGCCCAGGATGTAGTTGAGGTCGCTCCGGTGCGCCACGTAGGGCACCAGCCGGCGGTAACGCTCGCCGATCCCCTTCCAGTCGATCCCCCCCATGTTCGGGTCGTAGTAGAAGTCGCGCTCGAGCCGCCAGGCCTCGTTGAACATCTGCAGCCACTCCTGGCGCGGGGCGACCGTGGCATGGAGCTCGGCGGCGCCCTCCATCTTGCCGTCGCCGACCTTCTTCCCCTCCGCCGCGTCGATGATCCCCAGGGTCTCCTTCGCCTTGTAAAGCAGCTTCCCGCCGTCCTTCGAAGCGGCGTAGCCGAGCCCGACCCCGGCGATCACCACCTTGTCCTCGCGCTTGTCGAGGTCGAAAAGGTGGATCGAGCCGGTCATCTCGTCCGACTCGTCGGGCTCCCCTTCCGGCTGATCGACCTCTTGATAGAGGATCTTCCCCTTGAAGACCGCGAGGTTGATGTAGCGACCCGCCCGGATCGGCACCTCGCTCACCCGGTCGCCGAGACCGTCGAGATCGATCACCCAGGGCTTGGTCGGCGGCGCCGCCTTCGCGGTCGCGGCCTCGCCCCCCTTGGCACTCCCCTTCGACTCCTCCGGCTTCCCCTCCTTCGCCCCACCGTCCTTGGCCGCCCCCTCCTTCCCGGCCGCCTCGCCCGTCTCCTCGTCGCTCTGCGGCGCCACGGGCGACGCGGCGCCGGCCCGCAGCGTCGCGGCGTAGATCTTGTCCGTCCTGGGGAACTGGAAGTCGAACTCGAACGAGCCGAACTGTGGGTTCAGCGCGCGGCGCGAGATGAAGTAGAGGGCGTTCCCCTCGGCGTCGAACGCGGGGGAGAAATCCTCGTACAGGCCGCTCGAGACCTGCGTCACCTTCCCCGTGTCGAGTGCGTAGATCCGTATGCCCTGGAGGTTGTTCGGGCCGGTCAACGCGTAGGCGATGAAGCGCGAGTCGCCCGACCAGACGTACTCATGGATCTGCGCGTCGTTGCTCCTGTCGATGCGCGTGATCCTGCCGCTGGCGACGTCGCACCAGTAGAGCGTGAGGGTCTTGTCGGAGAAGGCGATCTTCTTCGAGTCGGGGGACCAGCGCGGCGCGAAACGGAAGGTGGCGGCCGCCGGAGCGCTGTGCGTCACCTGCCGGTCGGCCGTCCTGCCGTCGCTGCCGACGACGTGGATCTCGTACTCGCCGCTCTGGTCCGACAGGTAGGCGATCCACTTGCCGTCGGGCGACCAGGCGGGGTCGCGCTCGCGCCACCCGGGGGTCGCCGTCAGGTTGCGCACGTCCCCCTTCTCGGCCGGGACGCTGAACAGGTCGCCGCGCGCCTCGATGACGGCGCGCTTTCCGGAGGGGGAAAGGTCCCAGGCGCCGATCCAGCGCGCCACGTTGCGGTACTCCGGGCGCGCGCCCGGCTTGTCGTCCGGCACCAGCACGCTGACCTTCTGCGGCTTCTCGGCCGGCAGATCCATGACGTAGAGGTCGCCGCCGTTCTCGAAGACGATGGCGTCGTCGCCCAGGCTCGGCCACTTGACGTCGAACTCGGTGAAATGGGTCACCTGGCGGTGGCTCCTGGTCTCGAGGTCGTAGGCCCAGAGGTTGGCCGTCCGCCCGCCGCGGTCGGAGGCGTAGTAGATCGTCCGGCCGTGCCACATCGGCCACTCGTCGGCCCCGGGCCAGTCGGTGATCTTCTCGGCGGTATTGCGGGCGAAGTCGTAGATCCAGATGTCGGGAGCGTTCCCTCCCTTGTAGCGCTTCCAGGTGCGCCGGTCGTAGGAGGGGGAGACGAAGGCGATCTGCCGCCCGTCGGCCGAGAACGACGCGTAGCCGCCGGTCGGCAGCGCCAGCGGCTCCTCGAAGCCGCCGGCGGCCGCCACCTTGAAGAAGCGGTCGAAGCGGCGCGGCGCCGAGGCGCGCGACGAGCGCAGGAGGATCGACTGTCCGTCGGGGTACCACTCGGCCACCTGGTCGGGATCGGGGTGCCAGGTGAGCCGCGTCGGCTCGCCCCCTTCCACCGGAATGGTGTAGGCGTCGACGTTGCCGTCGTACTCCGCCGTCATGGCGATCGTCCGGCCATCGGGCGAGAACTTCGGGAAGCGCTCCAGTCCCTCGTGCGTCGTCAGGCGCGACGCCACCCCGCCCGCGCGCGGCACCGTCCAGAGGTCGCCGGCGTAGACGAAGACGATGCGCTCCCGGGAGATGTCGGGCTGTCGCAAAAGGCGGCACTCCTCGAGCGCCGCCGCCGGCGCGGCGCTCCCGAGCGTCGCCAGGATGAAGAGGACGGCGCAGCCGGAAGCCGGCCGCGCCCGGACGAATCGGTCGTTGCGAGCCATGGGGGTTGCTCCTATGTCATGTGACCGTGGAAGTATACGGGTGATCGCCCCCGGTGGTTCCTCCCACCCGCCGATCCTCCGGAAGGCGCGCTCGGGCGCGGTTTCGGGTTATCATGGTGCGACCGTTTCATCGTTTCATGCGTCATCACAGACACCGGGCACGCGGTCCGGGGAAGGAGCCTCATCGTGACGATCCAGAAGAACGTGACCGAGCTGGTCGGCCGCACGCCGATGATCCAGTTGCGCAAGGTGGTCGACGGCGCCGTGGCGACGGTGGTGGCTAAGCTCGAGTACAACAACCCCGCCAAGAGCGTCAAGGACCGCATCGGGATGTCGATGATCGACGCGGCCGAGCGCGAGGGGAAGATCAACAAAGATACGATCCTGGTCGAGCCGACGAGCGGCAACACCGGCATCGCCCTGGCCTTCGTGGCGGCGGCGCGCGGCTACAAGCTGACGCTGACGATGCCGGAGACGATGAGCAAGGAGCGGCGCATGCTGCTGCGCGCCTACGGGGCGGAGCTGATCCTGACGCCGGGCCCGGAGGGGATGAAGGGGGCGATCGCCCGCGCCGAGGCGCTGGCGGCGAGCGAGTCGCGCTACCTGATGCTCAACCAGTTCGCCAACCCGGCCAACCCGGAGATCCACAGAAAAACGACCGCCGAGGAGATCTGGCGCGACAGCGACGGCAAGGCCGACATCCTGATCTCGGGAGTCGGCACCGGCGGGACGATCACCGGCGTCGGCGAGGTGCTCAAGTCGCGCAAGCCCTCCTTCCGCTGCGTGGCGGTCGAGCCGTCCGCCTCGCCGGTGCTGTCCGGCGGCAAGCCGGGCCCGCACCCGATCCAGGGGATCGGCGCCGGCTTCGTGCCGAAGATCCTGAACGTCTCGATCATCGACGAGATCGTCCAGGTGCAGGCCGAGGACGCGATGACGGTGGCCCGCCGGATGGCGGCCGAGGAGGGGCTCCTGGTCGGCATCTCCTCGGGGGCGGCGGTCTGGGCGGCGACCCAGGTGGCGCGCCGGCCGGAGAACAAGGGAAAGATGGTCGTCGTCATCATCCCCTCGTTCGGCGAGCGCTACCTGAGCACGGCGCTGTACCAGAACCTGGCGGTCTGATGTTCCGGACCCTGCGCCGGGACCTGCAGGCGATCTTCGACCGCGATCCCGCGGCCCGGAACGCCTGGGAGGTCTTCTTCACCTATCCCGGCTGGCACGCGCTCTGGTTCCACCGCGTGGCGCACGGGCTCTGGCGGCGCCACCTGCACTGGCTCGGACGCCTCGTGTCGCACGTCGGACGGCTCCTCACCGGGATCGAGATCCATCCCGGGGCGCGGATCGGCCCGGGCTTCTTCATCGACCACGGGATGGGAGTGGTGATCGGCGAGACCGCCGAGGTGGGGACCAACGTCACCCTCTACCACGGCGTCACCCTCGGCGGCACCTCCTGGAACAAGGGGAAGCGCCATCCGACCCTGGAGGACGACGTCGTGGTCGGGGCCGGAGCGAAGGTCCTCGGACCGATCCGGATCGGGGCGCGCACGCGCGTCGGCGCCAACGCGGTGGTGGTGAAGGACGTGCCGCCCGACTCGGTCGTGGTCGGCATCCCGGGCCGCGTCACCCATCGCCACGGCCAGCCGGTGGTCCACGACCCCCAGGGACCGGCGCACGCCGTCGACCTCGAGCACGGCGCTCTCCCCGACGTCACCGCGCGCGCCCTGCGCGGCCTGGCCGACCGTCTCGAAAAACTGGAGACCAAGGCGGGACTCCCGCGTCACCCGCGTGCCGAGGAGGACGACGAGTCCTGGTTCTATCAGATCTGAGACGCCGGGTCGACCTCGTCCGGATCGACGTCGTCCGGATCGCCTGCCTTCTCGGGCGTCTCCCACCCCGCCGGCTCGTCCCGGTCATCGGGCTCGGGCGATCGCTCCCCCTCCGACAACCCTTCCGGTGCCTCCCGGGTTGCGGCCCTGGGCGGCGGCGCCGGCAGGCGGAGCAGCGGGCGGGTCAGGCAGGTGGGCCCCCCCGATCCCTTGAACGAGATCTCCCGTCCCTCGTAGGTCCAGACGTCGGCTCCGGCCTCCTCGAGGAGCCGCCGGGTCTTCGGGTTCCCCGCCAGCATCAGGCAGCGGCGCGGCGCCAGCGCGAGTACGTTGCACGCCATGTTGTCGTATTCGGCGTCCGGCACCTCGACGAGGCGGATCCCAAGCCCTTCGAGCCACTGCAGGAACGGGACCGGGAGCAGCCGCGGATAAGCGACCGCCAGATCGCGATCGATCGGACTCAGAAGCGACATCAGGTGCAGCACGTCCTCCGGCCCATCCCAGTGCGGCAGCGGCACCGGCAGCACCTCGTCGACAGCGTCCCCCAAAATATCCCGGAACTGGCGAATCCCCTCGGCGTTGCTGCGGTACCCCTGACCCACCGCCACCCTCCTCTCGTCGATCCAGACGACGTCACCCCCCTCGAGGCAGCCCTCCCCCGTGATGCGCCCCAGGATCGGCACCCCCGCCTGCGCCAGGAACCGCCCGGCCGCCTCCGGCTCGCCGCGCCGCGCCTCCTTCCCCATCCGGCACAGCACCACCCCGCGATCGCACACCACGAGCGGATCGTGCACGTAGATCGAGTCGAGCCCGGTCTCGTCGTCCCGCGGCAGGAAGTGGACCTCCATCTCGAAGCGCCGCAGGACATCGACGAAGTGGTCGTACTCCGCCGCCGCCCGCTCGAGATCGGGCGGTCCGACGAACCCCAGACCGCGCCACTGCGCCTCGACCCGCGCCCGGTCGACGAACGCCTCCCGCGGCTGCTTGAGCAGGATTTTCCTGATCGCCCCGACCATCGACTGCCCGCCGATCTCCATGACGCCCATCCCCCCTCCCACCTCCGCGCGAGACTAGCGCCCCCGCCGCGTCCGGTCAAGCGCCCCCGACCCCGGCGGCCCCCACAAGCCGCAGGGCCGAGCGGCCTCGACCCGATGCCTCCCCAGCCCCGCGTTCCGGCACACAGGTGGATGGGCCGGCCCTTGACGCCAACTGGCTCCGCGCGCTAGCCTCGGGACAACTCGGAAGGATCTCAGCCGGCTTGCATCGACCCCAGCCCGCTCTCCGGCCGCACCCGATGCCCTTGTCGCC
>DASTNM010000519.1:0-7780 GCA_035762745.1 Candidatus Polarisedimenticolia bacterium | reverse complement strand
GCGCGCCGCTTCGCTCCTACGATCCGATGATCTCCCCCCTCCTCTGGACCACGATGGTGACCGGCGTCGGCCCGGACCTGCACGGCGTCGCCGACTTCCAGGCGATCGACGACGCGACCGGCAAACGGGTCCCGATCACCGGCCGCTTCCGCAAGGTCAAGGCGCTCTGGAACATCCTGAGCGACGCCGGCCGCTCCAGCGCCTTCGTCGCCTGGTGGGCCTCCTACCCGGCGGAGAAGGTGAACGGCGTGCAGGTCTCGAACCTGGTGGTCTACGAGACGCTGCGGCCGAAGCCGGCCGGATCGAGGCTGCCGCCGGGGATCGCCTTCCCGGACGATTACTTCCCGCGCATCCGCCCCGCGCTTCACACCGCGGCCGATCTGACGTTCGAGGAGATGCGCGCCATTTTGAGGATCGATCGGGACGAGTTCGAGGCGGCGCGCCGCGAGGTGCTGGCCCCCCCGACGAGCGACGAGGAGTCGGCCAACCGGCGCATCGTGCAGCATCCGGTGCCGCTGGCGATCTCGATCCTGACCGGCTCGAAGAACTACGCCACGATCGCCGCCGACCTGGCGGCCGGGCGGCGCGATCTGACGGCGGTCTACTTCGAGGGGATCGACATGATGGGGCACCGCTTCCAGCACTGTCTGCCGCCGCGGCTGGCTCTCTGCCCCGACGCCGACTTCGCCCGTTACCGCGATGCCGTGACCTCCTTCTACGTCGTGCAGGACCGGCTGCTCGGTCCGATCCTGGAGGCGGCCGGTTCCGGCGCGACGGTGCTGCTGGTCTCCGACCACGGCTTCAAGACCGGGGCCGGACGGCCGGTCGATCTCCTGCCGTTCACCACCCAGCAGCCGGTCGAATGGCACGACGAGGACGGGGTCTTCATCCTGAGCGGTCCGGGGGCCCGCCGGGGTGTTCGGCTGACCGGGCGCGCCACGCTCTTCGACATCGCGCCGACGATCCTCTACCTGCTCGGCCTCCCGGCGTCGCGGCAGATGCCGGGCCACCCGCTCCTGGAGGCGATCGATCCCGGTCTGCAACGCGCCCACCCGCCGCGGCCGCCGGTCGCCTCGTACGAGACGCTCGGCGGTCCGCGCGAAGCGGTCGCCACCGGAGGACCGGGGGCCGAGGAGGCGGAGCAGGAGCTCCTGGCCAACCTCCGGGCCCTCGGCTACATCGGCGGCGATCCCGGATCGAGCCCGGCCGTCGGCGCGGCGCCTGCGGGCGGATCACCAGGGCTTCGGACGGTGGCGCCGGGCGGAGCGGCGGCTTCCGTCTCGACCGGACCGGGGGCGGCGACGCAGGTCTTCTATCACCGCAACCTCGCCACCTACTTTCTGAAGCAGCAGGCGTACGCCAAGGCGGCCGAGCAGCTTCTGCTGGCCAACGAGCGCCAGAGGCTGCCGAAGAACTACCAGATGCTGGCCGAGGCCTACTCCGGGATGGGGCGGACCGACGAGGCGATCGCGGCCCTGGAGAGAGGGCTCAAGGAGGTCGAGGGGATGGACCCGGAGTCGGTCCTCTGGATGGTGCAGATCCGTCTGGCGTCACCGTCGGGCCGGACCGCCGCCCTCGGCGTGGCGCGGCGCTGGGCGTCGGTGACCGCCGCCCGGCCGGGGCTCGACGACGCCATCGCGGCTCTCCTGGCGGAGAACGGCGGCGACCCGGGCGCCGCCGCCCTCTACCGCCGCGCCCTCGCCGCCGACCCCACGCGGGTCATCGCGGCGCAGCGGCTTTACGCCCTCGAGGGGGCGAGGGAGGGCGCGGGGCTGGAGCCGATCCTCAGGGGCGCCCTGGCCAAGGACCCGCGCATCGACGAGTATCACAATCTTCTCGGCGCCATCCTGGCCTCGACCGGGAGAGAGCGCGAGGCGCTCGCGGAGCTCCGGAGGGCCACCGACCTGGACCCCGACAACCCGCGCTTCGCCGCCAACCTGGGGGCGACCCTCGCCCGTCTCGGACGCTGGGAGGAGGCGGCCGCCGCTTATGAGAGGGCGGCGGCGATCGAGCCGTCGCCCGCGACCTTCATGAAGCTGGGATCGGTTTATCGCCGGCTGGCACGTCCCGAGAAGGCGCTGGCCTGCTTCGAGCGGGCCCGGGACCTGGGGGAGGGCGGGAGCGGGCCGGTCCTCGGGATCGCCCTGGCGCAGGCCGAGATGCACCGCCTGCCGGAGGCGCTGGCGACCGTCCGTCTCGGGCTCGAGCGCCACCCCGACGATCGCGCCCTGCGGGAGCTCGAAGACGACCTCGTCAGGCGGACACGTACTCCAGGATCTGCTCCTGGTCGGCCTGGCTCAGGTCGGTGAAGCGGATGCCGGCCTGATGGGTGCCGTCGGGGCCGACGTTGCTGCGTGTCACCTCCCCCTGCACCTTCACCTGGTAGCGGAGCTTCGGCAGGTAGAACTCGAGGCTGAGGATCGAGCCGACCGCCAGCGGGCCGGGGCTGTCGAGAAGCAGGCCGCTCGTGCTGAGGTTCCTCCCCTGTCCCACGACCTGCCGTGAGCCGAGGCTGCCGTTGGCGTTGAAGACGACGGTCAGACGCGTCGCCTCGCGCTGCTTCACCTCCAGGATGCGCGCCACGAGCCCGAGCAGATCCTCGGGCTTCTCCGGCTTGGGGACGAACTCGGTGCAGCCGGCCTTGAGAGAGCGCTCGCGGTTCTCGGGCGATCCGGTGGCGCTCATGATGATGATCGGGATCGACGCGAGGGTGGGGTCCTGGCGCATGGCGGCGCAGGCCGCCACGCCGTCCATCTTCGGCATCTCGAGATCGAGGAGGATCAGGTGCGGCTTGCTCTTCTTCGCCTGCTCGACCGCCCGCTCGCCGCTCGCCGCGGTCAGGACGTCGAAGCCGGCGCGCTGCAGGAAGGTCTTCTCCACCTCGAGGAAGAACTTGAGGTCGTCCGCAATCAGGACCGTGACCTTCGCCAACCGTCCTCCTGTTCCCCTCGTTGCCGGTGCGAAACGTCGACCGTCGCCCTGCGTCGGACCGTACCATACGCCTTCGAAGCATGTCAACGCGCGGCGCGAGGCACGACACCACGCGCGCGCGTCAGCGATCGGCGTGGTCGTCGAGGAGCAGGACCTCGATCGAGTCGCCGGCGGCGAGCGCCGTGGTCTCGGCCGGGACGATCGCCAGGGCGTTGCCCCGGGCGCAGGAGACGAAGTCGGCCGAGCCACTGGTCGGCAGGACCTCGACCTCGTACCCCGATCCGGTCCAGCGCACCCGCGCCTGGTGGAAGCCGGTCCGGCCCGCCCGCTGGCGCAGAGGGGCCACCAGTGTGGCGCGGACGGGAGGCGGGGAGGGGCGCGGCACGCCGGTCATGCGGCGCAGCGCCGGACGGGCGAAGACCTGGAAGATGACGTAGCTCGACACCGGGTTGCCGGGACAGCCGAAGACGAGCGTGGCGCCCCGGGTCGCGAAGGTGAACGGCTTGCCGGGCTTGATCATCACCCTCTCGAATCGCACTTCGGCCCCGAGGGCTCGCAGCGCCCCGCCGACCAGGTCGTACACGCCCATCGAGACGCCTCCCGACAGCAGCAGCAGGTCGGCCTCGAGCCCCCGCGCGATCAACCGGCGCAGGAGCACGTCGTCGTCCGGCGCGATCCCGAGATAGTGCACCTCCGCGCCGGCGCGGCGCGCCAGCGCCGTCAGGAGCGCGCCGTTGCTGTTGCGGATCTGCCCCGGGGCGGGAGTCCGTTCCGGCTCGACCAGCTCGTCCCCGGTCGCCAGCACCGCGACGCGCGGCCGCCGGGCGACGCGGGCGCGCGTCCGGCCGCAGGCGGCGAGCACCGCGATCTCGGCCGGCCCCACGAACTCCCCCGGGGCCAGCAGGACCTCGCCAAGGCGGACGTCGTTGCCTCGAGGCGCCAGGTTGTCGCCCGCCTTCACCCTCGCCTTCGCCCGCACCGAGCCCGGGTCTCCCGGCGCCGGCTCGCTCTCCTCGACCATCAGGACCGCGTCGGCCCCGGGCGGGATCGGCGCGCCGGTCATGATGCGCGACGCCGACCCCGGCACGACGCGACTCAGGCTCTCCGGATCCCTGCCGGCGGGGATCTCCTCGATGACTTGCAGCGTGCGCGGCAGGCCTTCGAGGTCGGAAGCGATGACGGCGTAGCCGTCCATCAGCGCCTTGTCGAATCGCGGGTGGTCGTCGTCGGCCCGGACCTCCTCCTGGAGGACTCGCCCCTGCGCTTCGAGGATCGGGACCTCCTCGCAGGGAAGCGGCCGGGCCGCCTCCAGGACGATCGCCAGCGCTCTGTCCACCGGTAGGAGATCCGCCATGTCGGGAGTATACCGCGGCGTGTCACGCCGCCCTCCGGTCGGGTCCGCGACCGCGCTCCCGAGTCGCCCTGGGCCGCCGAAGAGTGTCAGGATGCGGCAGGCGGCCGGCGCGCCACCAGGAGACGCGGGATGCCGGCGAGGTCGGGACGGACCTCGATCACTTCGAGGCGCCCGGCGCCGGGCGCCGGCGTGGCGCCGTAGATCCCCGGCAGCGCCTCCTCCTGTCCCCGGCCGATCTCGACGAGAAGGTGGCCGCCCGGCTTGAGGAAGGGCGGCGCCTCGCGCGCCAGGCGCCGGTGGATCAGGAGCGGGTCGGCGCCCGGTGTGAGGGAGAGACGCGGCTCGTGCCGGCCCACCTCGGGCTCGAGCCCGGGGAGATCCGCCTCGGCGATGTAGGGGGGGTTGCTCAGGATGAAGTCGGCCCTTCCTTCGAGACCCAGCCCGCGCAGCGGCGCCAGGAGATCGCCGTGGTAGAAGGCGATGCGGCCGGCGACGTCGTTGTCGGAGGCGTTCAGCCGGGCCACGCCGAGCGCCTCCTCCGACAGGTCGGTGGCGTGCACCAGGGCGCCGGGCGCCTCGTGCGCCACGGCGATCGCCAGGCAGCCGGAGCCGGTGCCGACGTCGATAACCATCGGATCAGGCCTCTGGTTGAGACGCACGAAGGCCTCGACCAGGAGCTCGGTCTCCGGACGTGGGATCAGGACCGCCGGGGTGACGTGGAAGGGCAGCGACCAGAACTCCTGCACTCCGGTCAGGTACTGGAGAGGAACGCGCGCGGCCCGTCGGGTCAGCAGCTCCGCGTACCGGCGGGCATCCTCCGGGCGGACCGGCTCCTCGGGACGGGCGTGCAGGTGGGGCCGCCCCACACCCAGGATGTGCGCCAGCAGGATCTCGGCATCCAGGGCCGCGGTCGGGATTCCGGCTCTCGCGAGGACCGCGCTTCCCTCGCGCGCGAGGGAGGCCACGGTCGCGTCGCTCAGACCTTCACCTCGTCCTTGAGCAGCTCCGCCTGGTACTGGGCCACCAGAGGCTCGATGAGGGAGTCGAGCTCCCCCTCCAGGATCTGCGGCAGGCGGTGGACCGTCAGGTTGACCCGGTGATCGGTCACCCGGTTCTGGGGAAAGTTGTAGGTGCGGATCTTCTCCGATCGCTCGCCGGTGCCGACCTGGCTGCGGCGATCGCGGGCGATGGCGTCGCGCTGCTTCTGCAGCTCCAGGTCCAGGAGCCTCGACTTCAGCACCTTCATCGCCCGGGCCTTGTTCTTGTGCTGGGAGCGCTCGTCCTGGCACTGCACGACGAGGCCGGTCGGCATGTGGGTGATCCGGATCGCCGAGTAGGTGGTGTTGACCCCCTGCCCCCCGGGGCCGGTGGAGCAGAACGTGTCGACGCGCAGATCCTTCTCGTTCACCTCGATCTGGACGTCGTCCGCCTCCGGAAGCACCGCCACGGTGGCGGTGGAGGTGTGGATCCGGCCCGAGGCTTCGGTCTGGGGCACCCGCTGAACGCGGTGCACGCCGCTCTCGTGCTTCAGGCGGCTGTACACGCGACGGCCGCTGATCAGGGCGATGACCTCCTTGATCCCTCCCAGCGCGGCGCTGCTCAGGGTCAGGACTTCGACCTGCCACGCCTGACGCTCGGCGTAGCGGCTGTACATGCGGAAGAGCTCGGCGGCGAAGAGCGAGGCCTCCTCGCCTCCCGTCCCCGCCCGGATCTCGACGATGACGTTTCTCTCGTCGTTCGGGTCCTTGGGGAGCAGGAGCGCGCGCAGCTCCGCGGTCAACGCGTCGCGGCGCGCCTCCAGCGCGGTCAGCTCTTCCCGCGCCATCGCCTTCATCTCCTCGTCCCCCAGAAGCGCCTGGGTCTCGCGGATCTGCCGGGCGACGTCCTTGTACTCGCGGTACTTCAGGATCACCTTTTCCAGCTCGTGGTAGTTCTTGGTCGTCTGGCGGTAGCGCTCCTGATCCGACACCAGCGCCGGGTCGCCCATCTGGTGGGCGAGCTGGTCGAACTTCTGCTCCAGGTTGTCCAGGCGCTCGAGCAATTCCACGTCGTTTGACTCCTCGCGATCCGCCGCCGGGCGGAAATTTACCACCGCGTGCCTCGGGAATCCACACGTTTCGCGCCGCGAGCGGCGCTCGCCTCACCGCCGCGGCCGGGAGGTCGGGGGCCTGTCCTAGAGGGGGACGTACTCGCCGCGCGCCCGCGGATCGCCGCCGAGGGCGGCCAGCAGGGCCTGGATCGCGACCGCGAGCTGGTCGTCTTCGGGCTGACGGGTCGTCAGGCGCTGCAGCCAGAGGCCGGGGCGGATGAGCGCGGCGCAGAGCAGGTTCTTCCGGTGCCGGGCGCTCAGACGGATCACCTCGTAGGCGAGGCCGGCGATGAGCGGCACGAGAACCAGCCGGAGAGTGAGCTTGGCCGCGAGCGAGACACCGGACCCGATGACGGCGAAGACCAGGACGGAGATCACCATGACGAACAGCAGGAACGAGGTGCCGCAGCGGGGATGAAGGGGGCTGTGACGGCGGGCGTTGTCGACGGTCAGATCCTCGCCGGCCTCATAGGTGGCGACCACCTTGTGCTCCGCCCCATGGTACTGGAACAGGCGACGGATGTCCCGCAGCAGGGAGATCCCGACGATGTAGACGAGAAAGAAGCCGAGCCGCAGCAGGCCATCCGTCAGGTTGAAGGCGACCCGCCCTTCGAGGAGGGGCAGCGACCGCCTCATCCACTCGGTCAGGAGGAGCGGCAGGTAGAGGAAAATCCCGACCCCGAGTCCGGCCGCGATCAGGAGCGAGGAGGCGACCGCCCAGGTGCCGGCCTTCCCACCGGCCCCTTCGGCCTCCGTCACCGGCGCCTCGGCGGGCGCCGTCGTGGCCCCCAGTCGTGCAGCGGACCCCCCGTCCTCGACCGCTTGCTCGGCCGAGAAATTGAGCGACTGGATTCCAAGGATCAACGACTGGATGAGAGCCGCGGCGCCCCGGACCAGTGCCCAGCGGAGGAACGGGTACCTGTCGGACAGGCGGGCGATCACGCGGCGCGTGGTGACGATCCGGCCGTCGGCGCGGCGGACCGCCACGGCCCAGGCATCGGGGGCGCGCATCATCACCCCCTCGATCACCGCCTGCCCACCCAGGAGGACGTTCTCACCGGCGGCCAGCATCAGCACCGGCAGGAGCGGCATCAGGCGGCGCCGGTTCCGGCCGGCTGCCCCGGGGCGCTCTTCTTCCCCTTCTTCTCGACCGGTTCCTTGGGGGTGTTGCGGTAACGCTTCTCGAACCTCTCGACGCGCCCCGCCGAGTCGATCAGCTTCTGCTTCCCGGTGAAAAAGGGGTGGCACTTGCTGCAGATCTCGAGGCGCAGCTCCTTCTGGGTCGACCGGGTGAGGAAGGTCTCCCCGCAGGCACAGGTCGCCATCACTTCGTGGTACTCGGGGTGGATACCGCTCTTCATGTGACTGAACTCCTTGGGACGGAGGTCCCTGGAACTGGCTCTCGT
>DASTNM010000518.1:0-4036 GCA_035762745.1 Candidatus Polarisedimenticolia bacterium | reverse complement strand
TCGAGCCAGCCGTCGTTGTCGTAGTCGCCCCAGGCGCCGGTCTGCGTCGGGTGGAAGCTGAGGATCCCCGCCTCCTCGGTGACGTCCTCGAAGGTGCCGTCACCGTTGTTCCTGAGAAGCGAGTTGGGATACCGCCCGCCGGACTTCGACCACCCGCCCCGCAGGACCAGGAGGTCGGGGTGGCCGTCGTTGTCGTAGTCGGCGTGGATGACGTTGAGCCCGCCCACTTCCCCCGTGAGCCCCGCCGCCTCGGTGCGCTCGCTGAAGGTGCCGTCGCCGTTGCTGTGGAAGAAGCGGAGCTGGTCGCGCAGGCCCATCGACGAGACGACGATGTCGAGCAGGCCGTCGCCGTCGAGATCGTCCATGATCGCCCCGCCGGCGTGCCCCTCCACCGACAGGCCTGCGGTCGGCGCCACGTCGTAGAACCGCTTGACGTCGTATTCCGCCGCGAAGGCCCGGGGCGGGATCAGCCAGCGCGGCGGCACCTTCGCCGGGTACTCGCCGAGAGTCATGGAAGCGATGTTCAGGAGCCAGCGCCATTTCAGGTTTTCGGGGTCCGTCTTCAGGAGACCGTTCAGCTCCGTGATGGCGGCGCGCGAGCCGCGCTGGCGCGTGTGGATGCCGCCTCCCTGGATCGGCAGCAGGCAGGAATCGGGGCTGTGCTGGGCGATGCAGTTCTCCTGCTCACCGAGACGCAGGTAGCAGAGGGCCAGGAAATCGTGCGAGTCGACCGGCGGCGGCGCGTAAGGGGCGGCGTCCGGGGACGGATGCAGGAGCGACTCGGCGATGGCGATCGCCTCCTCGATCTTGCCGGCCCGCAGGAGCTCGTCGGCATAGAGCGGCAGGAGCGACATCCGCTGGCTGGGCTGCGTCGATCGGTCGATCCCCCGGCGCAGCAATGCGGCCCGCGCGCCGTTGACGAAGCGGTTCTGCGTCGGGTCGAGGTCGCGGGTCAGCGACTCGAGCCGCTCCGCCATGCGGCGCGTCCCCTCCCCCTTCGCGAGCCGCGCCGCGCGGCCGGCCGGGCCGGTCCCGGCCGGTCCCGCCCCCCCGCCGCACGAAAGAAGCGAGGAGAGCAGCGCGATGGCGAGGCCCGTGACCGCGATCGGAGGGACGGCGCGCGCGCCATCTCCCAGGTGGAGTTCTCTCGTCGTGCCGGCCGGCATGGAGTCCCTACTTTAGCCCCGGAGCGCCCACTGTGCTAGGATTTTCCCCATGCGACGGATCGCGGCGGCTCTCCTCATCTTGGCCCTCGGTCCCTCTCCGTCCACGCTCCTCCTGGCACGGGCCGGCGCTGCTTGCGCCATGTGCTCGAAGAGCTGCTGCTGCGCTCCCAAAAGAACGAATGCGGGCGGCGAGTACCGCCTCGCCCGTCCCTGTGACAGCGCTGCCGCCTCCGAGCCGTCCGCGCCCGCCGGGATCGGCAAGCCGGCGATCCTCCCTGTGAGCCGCGAAGCCGGACCGGTCGTGGACGAGAATCTTACGCCGGCGCCGCTCCTGGTCGTCCGGTGGCTCCCTCTCCCCGCCCCGCCCGATCCGCCTCCCAGATTTTTCCTCTGACGCCGATCCGCGACATCCATGAACGATCGCCACGCCACCGCGCGGCCGTCTCTCCGGCCGCACCGGGAGGAATCTCATTGCACCATCGCGCCCATCCTGCCTGTTTCGTCCGCTCTCTCCTCGCATCCGCCCTCTGCGGCGCCTGCCTCGTCGCCGGCACGATTCCCGCCGCAGCCACCTGCGGATCGGCCAACTGCTTCCTGGTGACCGGCACCCGCGAGGGAGTCGCCGCCCGGGGCGCGCTGACCGTCGATCTGTCGTACCGCTACGTCGTCCAGGATCGGAAGCTCTCCGGCACGCGCCGGGTCTCCGAGGTGGTGACTCCGCGGATCGACTTCGAGAACCGCCTCATCGAGCCGGATCACCACCGCGAGATCAGGACCCAGAACACGCTCGTCCAGCTTGATCTCGCCTTCGGCCTGACCGCCCGCCTGACCCTCGGCGGATCGCTGCCGCTCATCAACGATCGGGACCACGAGCACTTCGACGACGTCGGCATGCCGTCGGAGCATTTCACCAGCGAGGACGGGACGAGTGGTTTCGGCGACGCGCGGCTGGAGGCGCGCTACGCCCTGGCCCTGAAGCCGCACGATCTCCTGGTCGGCGGCCTCGCCGTCAAGCTGCCGACCGGGCAGTTCAGGCTGCTCGACAGCGAGGGGCGGATCAACGAGCCGGGGATGCAGCCGGGGACCGGCTCGATCGACGCGATCGCCTCGCTGCACTACGCCCGCCAGATCTCCCCGATGCGTCTCGAGTGGTTCCTCTCCGGATCTTATCGTCTGAACGGCGCGAACTCGCTCGACTACCGTCTCGGCAACGAGATGATCCTCAACAGCGGCCTCAGCTGGCGCACCGGCGACCGGGTCACCTGTTCGCTTCAGATCAATGGCCGGACGACGCCGCGCGACCGCTACCTTGGGGACGAGGTCCCGGCGACCGGTGGGGCGTTCGTCAACCTGACCCCCGGCCTGCGGGTCACCGGATCGTCCGGGACGCAGATCTACGGCTTCGTCCAGGTCCCCGTCTACCAGAGGGTCAACGAGGCGAACCTGGCTCCGGGGGCGGGGCTTCTCGTGGGGGTCTCGAAGTCTTTCTAGTGGTCGGGATGAAAGGCTCGGCGTATCCTTATTCAACTTCTCGAGAGGAGACGCCCGTGCGCCACACCATTCCAGCCCGTCTTGTCTCCGCCCTCCCCCTTCTTCTGGTCGTGTCGGCCGGGAGGGCGCTGGCCCAGGAGCCGGGCGTGAACGTCGCCGCGCCCCGCTTCGCCATTTCGCAGGTCGACAGCGCCCTCGCCTACCATCCCGCCAATCTCGTCGTCGAACAGGGTGACTGGGTGCGCTGGCAGCCCCTCGTGGCGACCATCCACACCACCACGAGCGGCAGCGCCTGCACCGCCGACGGCCTCTGGAGCGCGTCGCTCTCGGTGGCGTTCACGCGGCAGTTCAACGACACGCCCGCCACCTATCCCTATTTTTGCATCCCGCACTGCCTGTCCTTCAACATGGTGGGCTCGGTCAAGGTCACCACGCTCATCGACCTGAGAGCGGCCGACAGCTCCAGCGTTCTGACGCTGGCCTGGACGGGAGGGGCGAGCCCCTACCGGGTGATCCGCAGCGACAACCCGGCGTTCACGGGGGCGAACGTGGTGAACGTGACCGCGAGCACGACGGCGACGAGTGTCACCGACGTCGCGCAGCCCGATCCCGGGAAGGCGAACTATTACCTGGTGGTCGGCGCGTTCTGATCGCGGTACATCGACTCGATCAGGTCGGCGTACTTCTGCTCGATGACCCGGCGCTTGAGCTTCAAGGTCGGCGTCAGCTCGCCCGCCTCCTGCGTCAGCTCTTTCGGCAGCAGGCGGAACTTCTTGACCGTCTCGTAGGACGGCAGACCCGCCATCTTCGCCTCGATGCGGCGGCGGTAGAGATCGAGGACGCGCGGGTTCTCCAGAAGATCGGCCGGGCGCTGGTACGGGATCTGCTTGTGCCTGGCGTACGACTCGATCCACTGGGGATCGGGGACGAGGAGCGCCGAGATGAAGTTGCGTTTGTCGCCGATCAGCACCGCCTGCGCGATGAAGCGGTCGGTGCGCAGGAGGTTTTCGATCGGTTGCGGGGCGACCATCTTGCCGCCGGAGGTCTTCAGGACCTCCTTCTTGCGGTCGGTGATCGACAGGAAGCCGTCGGCATCGATGACGCCGATGTCGCCGGTGTGAAACCACCCTCCCTCCATCGCCGCGCGCGTCGCCTCCTCGTTGCGGAAGTACCCCTTCATCACGTTCGGCCCGCGCACCAGGATCTCGCCGTCCGGAGCGATCCGGACTTCCAGGCCGGGGATGACGGGGCCGACCGAGCCGATGCGGGTTCTCTCCAGCGTGTTGACCGCGATGACGGGCGAGGTCTCGGTCAGGCCATACCCCTCCAGGATGCGGATCCCGGCGGCGTGGAAGAAGAGCGATATTTGCGCTCCCAGC
>DASTNM010000517.1:0-5661 GCA_035762745.1 Candidatus Polarisedimenticolia bacterium | reverse complement strand
CCGGGGCGCAACATCGCCCTGATGTCGAAGGCGGCCACCTTCTGCGCCCTGCGCGGCATCACGACGCTCGTCTCCGGCATCCTGAGCGCCAATCCCTTCCCCGACGGGAGACCCGCCTTCTTCCGCGCCATGGAGAAGGCCCTCGGCCGCGGGCTCGGCGCGCCGATCCGGATCCGGACCCCGTTCAGGAACCTGACGAAGGACCAGGTGGTGCGCCGCGGGCGCCACCTGCCGCTCGGGAAGACCTTCTCCTGCATCAGTCCGAAGAGGGGGCGGCACTGCGGTGATTGCTGCAAGTGCGCCGAGAGGATCGTCGCCTTCCGGCAGGCCGGGGTTCCCGATCCGACCCTCTACGCCGGCGGGCCTGAAGTCCGGATGTCCCGGCCGTCGCCGAGGTCGGACGGCGCGGGGCGGCGGGCGCGGGCGAGGACGACCCGGCTCGCCCCGAAAAGGCCCACCAGCTCGAGGTAGGACATCACCGACACCACCAGGACGTATGCCACGTCCGGCTCGGCGTCCCGCTTCTCGAAGCCGCGCCAGAAGTCGTACGCCGCGCCGATCCCCACGGCGAGGAGCACGAGCCCGATGAGCCTGGCCGACTCGGAAGGGCAGGAGCGGAGCATTCCGAGTCCCTCGCGGATCGCCGCGCGGCGTCGCTTCTGCTCGCGCGCCAGAATGCAGAGTGGGACGCTATAGAGCAACAGGACTCCCATCGTCAGGGTCAGAAGAGGACCGGCCCAGAAGACGATCAGGTTGAGCGTCGGGTCCGCCGAGACCCCCACGAGCGCCTGGTACGCTTCCGCCGCCAGCCACGGCGGCGCGAACACGAGGAACTCAATCCGCAGGATCAGCCAGGCGAGGGGCAGGTAGAGGAGGATGGCGTAGTACGCGAAGGGGAATCGCTCCGTCCGGCCCGTGGCAGCCTGAAACACCAGGCCGCAGACACCCGCGAGGACACCAATGGAGACGACAATCGCGGTCAGTGCGACACCCAGCCAATCGAGATCGGGTCGATCGGCGGGGCCCACGAGACGTATCAACAGCTCAGGGACGAGGGTGGCGAGGGCATAGATCCCGGCCAGGTGGAAGCGGGCGTTGATGCCGGCGAAGCTCTCGCTGAGGAGCGTCACCGCGAGGGGCGCGTCGGAAGGCGTCCCGCCGTCAGCGGGTGGCGGGGGCGTAGGAGGCCACCGAGGTGCCGGTCTCCCAGAGGCGGACCTGCGACACCTTCAGCCCCTGCGAGTCGGCGTAGTCGTAGATCAGCCGGGCGATCGCCTCGGCCGTCGGGTCCGAGTCCATCAGGAAGACCGGCTCATCGTGGGCTCTGAGGACCGGCACGAGCGGATCCTCCCGGTGCAGGAGCAGGCGGTGGTCCAGGTTCTGGTCGATGAAGCCTTTGACGATCCGCACGATGTCCGAGAAATCGATCACCATCGACTGGTCGTTGAGCGCCCCGGAGGCGAGCTCGATCTCGACCTTGCCGTTGTGCCCGTGCAGGTGGGCGCACTTCCCCTGGTAGCGGAGAAGCCTGTGCCCATAGCAGAAATCGACGCTCTCGGTCACTTTGTACATATGGGAGCAGAACCCTAGCACACGGGCGCCGGGCGGTCAAACGCGTACCCGGCGCGGGGCGCGCCTTTGGACGGCACGACGCGGGCGAAGTGCGCCGGCGGTTACCCGGCCCCGCCGCCCGGCGTCGTCTCGCAGCGCCTCGAGCACCTTGGGGACGAGCGAGGAGACAGGGAGCCTGCGAGCGGCGGCGGGGGTCACCCAGCGGTATCCCGCCCCACGGGGCTCGGAGAGCAGGCGTGCCCGGTGCACCTCGACCACGATCCGGCGGTAGGTGATTGAGTGCCGCAGCGTCGCCAGTCGACCGAGCGATCGCAGCCGCGGTCGATCGATGTTGTCGTCCCCGCCGTTCGCTCCCAGCGCGGGGAACTCCCACAGACCATCCATCAATCCGGTGTCCTGGCGCCGCCGCATCAGGTAACGGCCATGGCGCGCCACGAGAGCCACGCTCGAGCGCACCATGATCGGGGGGCGCCGGCGGCGCGGCGCCGGAACCGACTCCTGCATGCCGGCGGCGCGCGCCGCACATCGCCGCGTCAATGGACAGACGGCGCAGGCCGGATCGAGAGGGGTGCAGAGGGTCGCCCCCAGCTCCATCAGCGACTGGTTGAGATCGCCGGGCGAGGCGGTGGCGCCGACCAGGGCGCGCGCCAAGCTCCAGAGCCGCTCGCGTCCCGCGGCGGCGCGCGGGTCGGTGCGCAGAAGGACCAGGCGCGACAGCACCCGCTCGACGTTGCCGTCGAGAACCGGCTCTCTCTGCCCGAAGGCGATGCTCAGGATGGCGCCGGCGGTGTAGCGCCCGATCCCCGGCAGGGCCAGGATGTCGGCGGCGCGGCGCGGAAAACGTCCGGCATGAGCCTCGACGATCCGGCGGGCGGCCGCGTGCAGGTGACGCGCGCGCCTGTAGTAGCCGAGCCCCGACCAGGCCGCCAAGACGGTCTCGAGCCGCGCCCGGGCCAGGGCACCGAGGGTCGGGAAGCGCCGCAGGAAGCGGCGGTAGTAGGGGATGACCGCCTTCACGGTCGTCTGCTGCAGCATCACCTCCGAAATCCAGATCCGATACGGATCGCGGCTCCGGCGCCAGGGGAGAGCGCGACGGTGGCGGCGGTACCAGGTGATCAGAGAGCGGCTCAGATGAGCGGCCTGCGGCGCGGTCATGGCCCGAATTATAATCACGGGGGTGAGAGGGGCGCGGGTTGCTTTTCTCCCGGCATGCAGCCGACGGCGGGCGGGTGTCGGAGGTGATGCGCCGTGGTCGGTGCGGCCCGCCGCGGCTGATGCCGGTTTGCAGATCGGCGGGTTGTTGCTTGGCGGAAATCGAGTTGGCGCGACCCATTTGAACAGAGGTGAGTTGGATCATGGCGGAGCGTGATGGGGGGAAAGTCGGAGCAGGGCCGGACCGATCGGAGTTGTCGCTGCGGCGGCACTCGCGCAGCTACCGGGAGAATCTCTACGTCTACCCGGTGCTGTCGCGGCGGGCGCGGGGGATCTCGATCGGCATCAACCTCAACCCGGACAAGGTCTGCAACTGGGACTGCATCTACTGCCAGGTCGACCGCAGGACCCCTCCATCGGTCCGCCAGGTCGACGAGGCGCGGCTGCGGGAGGAGCTGCGGGCGATGTTGGAGGAGGTGAAGAGCGGAGCGCTCTACGAGAGGCCGGAGTTCCGCGGCCTGGCGCGGGAGCTGCGTGAGGTGCGCGACATCACCTTCGCCGGGGACGGGGAGCCGTCGTCCTATCCGAACTTCGTCGGCGTCGTCCGCGACACGCTCCGGCTCAAGGCTGAGCTGGGGCTCGACGGGCTCAAGGTGATCGTGTTGAGCAACGCGACGCTTCTCGACCGGCCCAAAGTGCGCGAGGCGCTGCGGCTGCTCGACGCAGGTCCGGGAGAGCTCTGGCTCAAGCTCGACGCCGGGACCAAGGAGTACTACCGGTTGATCGACCGCACGACGATCTCGTTCGCCAAGGTCCTGGCGAACATCCTGGAGACCGCACGGGTCCGGCCGGTCGTTCTGCAGAGCCTGTTCATGAAGGTGAACGGGGCGGGGCCGCCGGCGGAGGAGATCGCCGCCTACTGCGACAGGGTCAGGGAGATCCTGGACGGAGGAGGGCGCGTGAGCCTGATCCAGGTCTACACCGTCGCGCGCCCCCCGGCCGAGTCGTACGTCACGCCGCTCGAGGACATGGAGGTCGACGCGCTGGCGGGCGAGGTCCGAAAGCGGCTCCCGGGGATCGCGGTCGAGACCTTCTACAGCCAGCGGCTTTCCTAGAGGGGGTGGGATGGAGACCAGCCCGGCGATGTCGCGAGCCCTCCGACGCCCCGCGCGCTCGCGCCTGTGGCGGGCGCTGAACATCTCGTTCGACAACTTCCGCATCTGGTACAAGATCACCTACCGCCGGGGCCGCATCCTGGCGACCGAGGGGGACTCCTGGAGAGCGCTGGAGAACCCGCGGTACTTCGAGGACCCCGGGCGCTTCTACTACGCCGACGGGCATGTGCCGCGGGTCGAGGAGAAATCGGTCGGGCGCAAGGTCGGGGCGGACGTGGTCCGCTTCACCTTTCCGGCGCTCCACCCGATGCGCTTCGAGGAGACCAACGTCGCCGTGGGGCGGCTCTACCGCAACCGCCGCGTCCCGGATGCGCCGGTCGTCCTGATCAGCCACGGCTGGGCCCACAAGACCCTCAAGACGATCGAGCACCTGTACGTGCGCCCCTTCGTGAAGGCCGGCTTCTCGGTCGCCTTCGTGCTGCACCCGCTGCACTTCGAGCGCACGCCCCCCGGCGCCTACAGCGGCGAGCTGGTCGTCTCGGCCGACGTGGTTCTGACCGTCGAGGCGTTCCGGCAGGGGGTCATCGATCTCCTGTGCGCCGCCAACTGGCTGCGGAGCAAGGGCCACGCACCGATCGGCCTATTCGGCTACTCCCTGGGCGCCTACCTGGCGGGGATCATGGCGGCGGTGCGCGGCGACTGGTCGTTCGTCGTCCTGGGCGCTGGCGGCGACTCACCGGTCTCGCCGATCCTCGACACCCCCCTCGGCCGGAACATCCGCGAGGACCTCGAAGCCTGCGGCATGCTCGACAGGGACAAGGTGACGCGCGCCTGGCGGATCATCTCGCCGGCCGCCTTCCGTCCGCTGGTCCCGAGGGAGCGGATCCTCCTGGTCGCCGGCCGCTACGACCGGATCATCCTGCCGGCGTCGGTGCGCCGCCTCTGGAGGCTCTGGGGACGCCCGCGCCTGGAGTGGCTCGACCGCGGCCACTACGCCCTGCTCGCCACCAACCGGGGCCTGATGGCGCAGGTGATCCCGTTCATGCGCGGGGCGGTCGACCGCGGGTGAGGGGGCGCGCCATCCGCGCGAGCGCGGGGACGGAGGGCTCTCCGCGGAGGACGCGCGGCCTCAGGAGGCGGGATCGATGGCGGCGGGCGCCGTGGCGCGCGACCCGAGGAAGCCGAACCAGGTGCGCACGCAGTTGCCGATCGTCAGGATGATGCAGGCCATCATCACGACGGTCAGGGAGGCGTTCAGGTAGCCCTGGAAGCGCAGCGCCGGCGTGGCCGCCTGGCGGGCCATCGGCAGGAAGGAGTCGGTGATCGACAGCCAGCCGGCGCTCAGGGTGGTGGTGGCGACGAAGGCGAGCGGCAGGAGAGTGACCCAGGCGTAGCGCACGCGCCCCGCCTTGATGATGATCGTCGTGCCGATCGACAGGGCCATCGCCGCCAGCAATTGGTTGGCGATGCCGAACATCGGCCAGATGGTGCTGATCGTGCCGGTGTGGATGAAGTAGCCCCAGGCGCCGACCACGAGAAGCGAGGCGATGACGGCGCCGGGGAGCCAGTCGGTCTTCTCCATCGGCTTGTAGAACTTCCCCAGAAACTCCTGCAGCAGGAAGCGCGCCACGCGCGTCCCGGCGTCGATCGTCGTCAGGATGAACAGCGCCTCGAACATGATGGCGAAGTGATACCAGTAGGCCATCAGCCCCCGCAGGCCCGGGATGTTCGAGAAGATGTGGGCCATGCCGACCGCCAGCGACACCGCGCCGCCGGTCCGCCCGGCGACGTTCTCGCCGACCGCCTGCGACAGCTCGGGGAG
>DASTNM010000516.1:0-2345 GCA_035762745.1 Candidatus Polarisedimenticolia bacterium | reverse complement strand
GCCCCGGGACGCGGTCCGCTTCAACTTCACGCAGACGGTTGCCAACATCGAGTACGCGGCGGTACGACTGTCCCATGATCGGCCCGCCGCCGTCACGAAGAGCCCCGAGGTCGCGGGGGACGCCTGGTACGGAGCGATCATGCGCCGGCTTCCCGGTGAGGGGCCGCGCCAGTCCGCCCACTACGTCCCCTTCATGGCGGCCTACTCCGGGGGCGTCGCCACCGGGGCCTGGTGCGACGCCAACTACAACGGTGACCTGACCGACGACCCGCCGGTCAGGCTCTCGGCCTACCCGGCGACTGCGGGGGCCCGCTCCTTCCTGGTCGACCTGCGCTGGACCGCGACGGCGCCCTCCGGCGACCTGCCGATCGACTGGACGATCCGCGTCGTCCTCGAGCCGCCCGCCGCGGACGGGAGCGGCCCGTTCTTTCGGGTGCAGCGGGTGCACGCGATGATGGGCGACGTCGTGATGCAGGGGCGGACGCACCGGGCCTTCCTCTTCGACGGCAACGGCGACGGGCTGTACACGCGTGACTTCTTCGACGGGCTGTACGTCGACCTCGACGACGACCTGCGCTTCTCGATCGACGTGATGTCGCGCGAGTTCGGCCCGTTCGCGGT
Source organism: Candidatus Polarisedimenticolia bacterium (assembly GCA_035762745.1). GTDB lineage: Bacteria > Acidobacteriota > Polarisedimenticolia > Gp22-AA2 > Gp22-AA2 > DASTNM01. Next base: position 1,724 of record DASTNM010000516.1, on the reverse strand, counting down.
CCCGTTCCAGATGGGCGAGCGGGTCTACGAGGCCGCCCCGGTCGATCCCGCGGGGCGGGAGATCGTGTTGCGCGAAGTGGCCGTCGCCAAGGCGTCGCCGCCGCCGGTGATCGGCAAGCCGGCTCCGGATTTCACTTACGACGATACGGCAGGGCGCTCCACGAGCCTGAAGGACTACCGCGGGCGCCTGGTCCTCATCTACTTCTGGGCCTCCTGGTGCGGCAACTGGGCCGACGACGCTCCGCGGGTCCAGACGCTCTACGAGCGCTATCACGCGGCCGGCCTCGAGATCCTCGGCGTCTCCTACGACACCGATCGCGCCGCGATGGAGAGGTTCAGGAAAGAGCGCCATCTGACCTGGCCGACCTCTTTCTCCGGACGGATGTTCTACGAGGATCCGATCGCCCGGATGTATCAGGGGCGCTGGCCGGGTTCCGCGTATCTCGTCGATCGGGATGGCCGGCTCGACGGCTCCTTCTCGAACCTCGAGGCGATCGAGGCCCGGCTGGCCGAGCTATTGCCATCCCGCTCCGCATCGTAAAACTCCCATTCACAATCAGGTGTTGCGTGCTAGCATTCGACTTCACCCCGAGGAGTCCCCATGGCGCGCAAGGCGGAGATCGTCATCATCGGCGGCGGCATCCAGGGGGCGAGCCTCGCCTACCACCTGGCGCGCCGCGGCATGACCGACGTGGTGGTTCTCGAGAAGGAGACGCTGGCCTCCGGCTGCAGCGGGCGCACCGGAGGCATGATCCGGCAACACTACTCCACGCCGCTGGTCACCGAGATCGCCCGCCAGGGGCGGAACTTCTTCGCCTCATTCGATGACGAGGTCGGCGGCCACTCCGGTTGGGTGGAATGCGGCCTGGTCTTCATGGTGACCGAGAAGGACCGCGCGGCGCTCGAGCACAACATCGCGCTCGGCGCCAGGCACGGCGTCCCGACCCGCCTGATCGACGCCGAGGAGGCGCGCGAGCGGGTGCCCGGGCTCAACACCGAGGGCGGTGTCGCCTTCGCCTTCGAGGAGAACGCCGGGTATGGAGACGGCTACGGTTCGACCGTCGCCTTCGCCAACCGCGCCCGGGATCTGGGCGTCACGATTCTCCAAGCCACCCCGGCGACCGGCATCAAGGTCGAGAGCGGCCGGGTGGTCGGCGTCGACACTCCGAAGGAGACGATCGAGACGCGCACGGTCGTGAACGCCGCCGGGCCGTGGGCCGATCGGATCGGCAGGATGGTCGGCCTGGAGATGCCGCTGAAGCTCGAGCTGATCGAGGAGGCGGTCATCAAGGTGACGCCCCCGGAGACCTACCCGATCAACACGCCGAGCGTCTACGACTTCGTCAACGGCCTCTCCTTCCGTCCGGAGGGCTCGGGCGGCCAGGTGGTGGCCGAGGGAAACTCCTATTACAAGGGACCGCTCGATGCCGACGGCTATCCGACCCAGCCCTCCGACCGCTACATCGAGGACGTGTCGCTGCGGCTCGCCCGGGCCATGCCGCGCCTGGAGAACGGCACCTGTCGCGGCGGGTGGGCCGGCCTCCTCGAGGGCACGCCCGACTTCCATCCCGTGATGGGGAAGGCTCCGGGGATCGAGGGTATGATCCTCTGCTACGGCTTCTCCGGCCACGGCTTCAAGGAGGCACCGGTCACCGGGCGGCTGATCGCCGAGCTGATCCTCGACGGCAGGACGAGTCTCGACATCGGCCCTCTGGCGTTCGAGC
>DASTNM010000515.1:0-4017 GCA_035762745.1 Candidatus Polarisedimenticolia bacterium | reverse complement strand
CACGTCTTTCATCCTACCACGCCCCGGCGTGCCGATCCCCCGCCGGCCCTGCGCCCTCAGCGTTTGAAGTGGAAGGGCACGCTGGTCACCACGACCCCCGGCAGGAACAGCAGGGCCCCCTTGATCAGGAAGGCCGACTGGTTGTGGAACAGCCCCTCCCACCAGTGGGCGGTCACGAACTCGGGCAGTACCACCGTGACCATTTCATTGCGGCGCCGACCGTGCATCAGGTCGTCGATGTGATCGACCAGCGGCCCGACGAGCGAGCGGTACGGCGACTCCAGGATCCGCAGCGGCACGCCCCCTCCCCAGGTCTTCCACTGCTCGCGAATCTGCTCGGTCCGCTTCGGGTCGACGCCAACATGCACCGCTTCGACCTCGTGGGCGATCGACTTGGCGTAGCGCAGGGCATAGATCGTGGCGCGGTTGATCGCGGAGATCGGCACGATGGCGGTGTGGCGAAGCGGACGCTCCGGCTCGATCTCCTGGAGGGAGAGCTGCCGCCGGACGAAGAAATAATGACGGTGAGTCCGCAGGAAGAGAATCACGAACATCGGGATCAGGAGGATCACGATCCAGGCGCCGTGCCTGAAGCGTGTGACGGCGATGACCAGGAGCGCCGCGCCGGTCGCCGTCGCGCCGGCCGCGTTGACCGCGGCGTGCAGCCGGAAGCGTCCCTCGCGCCGGCGCAGATGACGCATCACCATTCCCGACTGCGACAGGGTGAAGGCGAGAAAAACCCCGACCGCGTACAGCGGGATCAACCGGTGCGTGTCCCCGCGGAACAGCACGATCAGGAGCCCGGCCGAACCAGAGAGGACGGCGATGCCGTTCGAGAAGACCAGGCGGTCGCCAAGGTTGGCCAGCTGGCGCGGCAGGAAGCGGTCGCTCGCGAGGATCGACGACAGCCGCGGGAAGTCGGCGAAGGCGGTGTTGGCGGCCACCATCAGGATCGCCGCCGTCGCCGCCTGCAGCAGGTAGTAGAGCAGACCCGACCCGAAGACAGCGTGGCCGAGCTGTGAGATGACGGTCTGGCCCGAGCCGGGGACGACCGCGTAGATGTGCGCCAGGTAACTGCTCCCGAGGAAGAAGAACCCGAGGATCAGCCCCAGGATCACCAAAGTCGTCGCCGCGTTGCGCGACTCGGGCGGGCGGAATGCCTGAACTCCGTTGCTGATCGCTTCAATCCCGGTCAGGGCGGTGCAGCCGGCCGAGAAGGCGCGCATCAATAAGAAAAGGGTCAGGGGATGGGAGGCCTCTGCCAGCGCCGCCGCCGGGAACTCGACCGCCGGCCGGCCGGTGAGCGCGCGGGCCACCCCGACGAGGATCATCAGCCCCATGGCGCTGATGAAGAGATAGGTCGGCACGGCGAAGATGGCGCCCGACTGACGCAGGCCCCGCAGGTTGGCGACCATGATGATGGTGATGAACAGGAGCCCCAGGAGCACCCTGTGCTCGTGGAGGAACGGCACGGCGGAGGTCACGGCCGCGACCCCGGCGGCGGTCGACACGGCGACGGTCAGGATGTAGTCGATCAGGAGCGCGGCGGCGGCGACCAGCCCCGGCAGCGTTCCGAGGTTTTCTCGCGCCACGATGTAGGAGCCGCCCCCTTCCGGATAGGCGTGCACCGTCTGTCGATACGATGCGATCAGGAAGACGAGCAGCAAGGCGATGAGGCCGGAGATGGGGAGAGAATGGCCGAGCGCGGCGGCGCCGGCCAGGCTCAGGACGAGGAGGATCTCCTCCGTCGCGTAGGCGACGGAGGACAGGGCGTCGGAGGAGAACACCGCGAGGGCGATCGGCTTGCTGAGCCGTTCCTCCTGAGCCCTTTGGGTCTCGAGAGGGGTCCCGAGAAGCCAGCGCTTCCAACCCACGTCACTTCACCAGCAGGTAGACCGCCGGGGCGATGGCGATCCGGTACCAGGCGAACGGTCGGAGCGTGAGGCGCCCCAGGAGCGCCACGAACGTCCGCACGGCCGCGTAGGCGCACAGGAAGGCGACCGCGAAGCCGACCGCGAACGGCAGGATGTCGCCCGCGGCGAGGAGCGACCAGCTCTTCAGAAGATCGTAGAGGGTCGCCGCCGACAGCACCGGCACGGCCGCCAGGAAGGAATACTCCGCCGCGGCCTGCCGGCCGAGCCCGCCGGACAGCCCGCCGACGATCGTCGCCGCCGAGCGCGACATCCCCGGCCAGAGCGACAGACATTGGAACAGGCCGATGACCAGCGCCTGCCTCCAGGAAATGCCATCCACGCTCGCGGTCCGCGCGGCGGGACGGTAGCGCTCCGCCAGGAGGATCCCGAGGCCGCCGAAGCCCAGGGCCAGGGCCACCGTGACGGGACCGAAGAGCCTTTCCTTGATCGTGTCGTGCAGCAGGTATCCGGCGAGGAGGGCGGGCAGGCTGGTCAGCAGCAGCAGGGCGCAACCCCTGGTCCCCGAGAACCCTCCCCTCCCGCGAGGCTGGATCAGGTCGACGAAGCGGCGACGCTCCAGGACGACCACCGCCAGGATCGCCCCCAGCTGGATGAAGATCTCGAACGTGGCGGCCTTGGCCCCTTCGAAGTGAAGGAGCCGGCCGGCGATGATCAGGTGTCCGGTCGAGGAGACGGGGATGTACTCGGTCACCCCTTCGACCATCCCGAGGAGGACCGCGATCCAGACGAAGCCCATGGCGGCGGAGCCTACATGAGGGCGGAGGCCGTTGCAAGTGCGGGGAGCGCGGTCCGGCCGGGGGAAGGGTCTGGGTTATGCCGGCCCCGGAGGGACGGGGCGCTGTCCCTGCTCGGGCGACATCGGCGGTCTTGCTCTATTTTCCGGCTGCATCTTCTTCAGACCGCTGATCTCCACCAGGACCCCGTGCCAGGCGATCGGCTGCCCCGACGGATCGCGCATCAGGATCGCCTCGTCGCGGAACCAGCGCGCCTCCCCCTGCCGGTCGAGCAGCCGGTACTCGGCCGCGGCGAACCCGCGCTCGTGCACCCCCTTCTCGAACTGATCGACGACATGCCGGACGTCGTCCGGGTGGACGATCTTCATGAACAGACCGTTGGGATCCTTCGTCCATTCGCCCGCTTCGTACCCGAGCATCGTGCGCGCCTGCGGGCTGATGTAGAGCGTCCGGAACGGCGGGTGAACCTCGGAGGTGTAGACGATGGCCGGGATGTGCTCGACCAGGCTGCGGAGCCGTTGCTCGGCCTCCGCCAGCCGCTTCAGCAACCGGCTGTTCTCGATCGCCACCGCGGCGCTGCTGGCCAGATGCCTTCCCAGGTCGATGTCCTTCCTGGACCAGGCCCGCGGCCCGCGCGTGACGAGGATCAGGAGCCCGAAGCTGCGGCGGCCGCTCAGGAGCGGCAGGTAGAGCGCGCCACCGACGCGCAGCCGCTTCCGGGCGTGCGGGTTCACACGCCGATCGCCACGCGCCTTCGCCACGGCGATCGGCCGGCCGGTCTTGAGGACCGACCGGGCGGCGGGCGACTCTGAAATCTTGAATGTCAGGTGAGGAGCGTCTTTCCGGTGGCGTCCCGAGCTGGCCACGCCGTAGAGACGGCTCTCGGAGTTGTCGACGAGCACAAGGTGCGCCGACTCGACGCCGACGATCGATGCGGCGGCCTCGACGATGGCGTGGAGCGTACGGCCCTCATCCCCGAGCCGGGCCACTTCCGATGTCAAACGGACGAGGCGCAGGAGCTTCGAGTTGTGGCGACGGAGGTCGATGACACGCTTCTTGTTCGTAGGGTTCTGCATCGGGGATCGCCTCGAGTTCCGCACGATCGACCCTACTACGACAGCACGTCCCCACTATGTACGATCTCCCGGCGCCACTGTCAAGATGATTCACCCCTGAGCTATCCCCAGTTTCGGGTGGCGTGCCGCAGCCCGTCGCGGCTCCGCGCTCGCTCGCGCGGGCTCTCGGGTGTCCGTCCATCGCGCCTGGCGCGGCTCGAGGTCGCCGCGCCGGGCTGCGGCACGCCCTCGGAGCCAGAGGAGAGTCCCCCGCTCCCAATGCAGAATGCGGTC
>DASTNM010000514.1:0-7790 GCA_035762745.1 Candidatus Polarisedimenticolia bacterium | reverse complement strand
CCGCGCCGGCAGCCCCCTCGACTATCCCGACGGCACCCTGCGCGTCAACAAGGAGCAGAAGGCGGACATCGTCGGCGGCGCCGGGGGTGTCTACGCCCTCTCGGCGGTCTGCACGCACCTCGGTTGCATCACCCGCTTCCGCGCCGACGAGAAGGTCATCGCCTGCCCGTGCCACGGCAGCCGTTTCGATCTCGAGGGGAACGTGGTCCACGGTCCGGCGCCGCGCCCGCTTCCCTGGCTCGAGGTCCGGACCGATCCCTCGGGGATCCTGCTGGTCGACACCAGCGTGGTGATCCCTCACGGCAAGGTGCTCAAGTCATGAGCCGGGACTCCGCGGGGGTGCTCTCCAGGTGGCTGCGCGATTCGGCCGTCTACCGTTCGATCGTGCGCCACGGGATCGCCGACACCAACCGCAACCGCTCCCTGGTGGTCTTCGAGAACCTCTTCCTGCACGTGCATCCCGTCAAGGTGCGGGCCAGGACTTTGCGGCTTTCCCACACCTACTGGCTGGGAGGGATCACGCTGGTCTGCAGCCTCGTCCTGATCGCCACCGGGGTCCTGCTGATGTTCTACTACCACCCGTCGGTGCCGCAGGCCTACCGCGACATGAAGGAGCTGCAGTACGTCGTCGACAACGGCCTCTTCCTGCGCAACCTGCACCGCTGGGCCGCGCACCTGATGGTCTTCGGGGCGTTCCTTCACATGCTGCGCGTCTTCTACCATCGGGCCTATCGTCCCCCCCGGCAGTTCAACTGGGTCGTGGGCGTGGTGCTGCTGATCGTCACGCTGCTTCTGTCGTACACCGGCTATCTGCTGCCCTGGGATCAGCTCGCCTTCTGGGGCGTCTCGGTCGGGACGAACATGGCGAAGGAGGCCCCCTTCATCGGGGAGCAGATCCGTTTCCTGCTGCTGGGAGGGAACATCGTCTCGGAGAACGCTCTCCTGCGTTTCTACGTCCTGCACTGCGTCGTCCTGCCGGTCGCGCTGCTGCTCCTGGTCTCGGTCCACATCTGGCGCGTGCGCAAGGACGGCGGCGTCCAGGGGCCGCCCGAGGAACCCGCCCCGGGCGAGGAGGGCCCATGAACACCGCCCCGCCGCTGGACCTCGTCGAGTCGAACGACCCTCTCGCCACGCCGCGCCGCGTCGCTCTCGTGCGGCCGGACATCCGTCCGGCGGTCCGGCGGCGGGAGGAGCGCTACGTCATGACCTTCCCGAACCTGATCGTCCGGGAGGTGATCCTGTTCCAGATCGTCGTCATCGCGCTGGCGCTGGCGGCCTTCCTCTTCGACGCGCCTCTCGAGGGGATCGCCAACCCTCTCGAGACCCCGAACCCGGCGAAGGCCCCCTGGTATTTCCTCGGCCTGCAGGAGCTGCTGCACTACTTTCCTCCGATCGTCGCCGGCGTCCTGCTACCGGCCCTGGTCGTGCTGGCGCTGGTGGTGATCCCCTACGCGCGGATCAATCTCGAGGCCGGTCCCCTGTGGGCCGGGAGAGGGCGCCGCACCGCCCTGGCGCTCGGCGCGGTGATCGCGCTCCTGGTCGCGCTCTTCGGCGCCTTCGCCTGCTGGCCCATCGTCGTCCCGACCATTCTGATCGCCGCCTGCATGTTCCTGGCCCGCGGGGGAGAGGGCAGGGGTCGTCTGCGGCGGGCGCTGGCGCGCGTCACCCTGCCGGAGTGGATCATGACCTGGTTCGTCGTCATCGCCTCCCTCCTGACTCTCATCGGGACCTTCTTCCGCGGCCCCGGCTGGTCGTTCGTCTGGCCGTGGGGTCCGCCACCCCCGGGATGAAGGAGGCCCCGTGCCGCTGCGCCGAATGTTCGCCGCGACGAGCGTCCTCTTCCTGATCGTCCTGGCGATCTCGCCCACCAAGAACTATTTCCGCCCCTACCGGGCTCTGCAGCACCGCTACTTCAGGCTGGGCGCCGCCCGGGCCAGGAGTCTGAAGGCGGCCGCCGAGTACACGGCGCGCCCGGTCGCGATCCAGCAGATCTGGCTGCGGGAGTTCGAGGACCGGGTGGACCGCTGCCCGACCTGTCACCTGGGTGCCGCGGATGAGCTGATGCAGGACGCCCCCGAGCCGTTCCGAGTCCACCCCAGGACCGCCCACACTCCGGCCGACTTCGATCGCCTCGGGTGCACCTCCTGCCACGGCGGCCAGGGGCTCGCGACCTCCCAGGTCGAGGCGCACGGGAGCGCCCCCGACTCGGGGTCGCCGATGATCCCCCCGCAGTCGATCGAGGCCGGGTGCGGCCGCTGCCACTCCACCGAGACCGTCACCGACGCGCCGATCCTGTCGCGCGGACGGAGTCTGATGGCGCGCTCCGGCTGCTATGCATGCCACGCGGTGCGCGGTCACGAGTCGTTCCGGTCCGAGGCGCCGCCTCTGACGACCATCGCCCTCAAGACCGGCGGGGGATGGATCAAACGCTGGCTGACCGATCCGAAGGCGGTCGATCCGAACGCCACGATGCCGAACTTCCAGCTCGCCGAGCGGGACATGGAGGAGATCACCCACTACCTGTTCAGCGTCCCGGCCCCGCCCTCCCTCGCGGCCGCGATCGCCACGGCCGCCCAGGATCCCGCCGGGGACGCGGCGAACGGCAAGAAGCTCTTCTCGGAGTCGCGCTGCATCTCCTGTCACACCGTCGAGGGGAAGGGGAACGGATCGGCGCCCGAGCTGTCGAAGATCGCCTCGGCGGCGACGCGCGGCTGGCTCCTGGCGTTCCTGCGCGACCCGCAGGCGTTCAATCCAAAGACGCGGATGCCCCGCTACCATTTCACGGAGGTCGAGTCGCGCGACCTGGTCGCTTACCTGGAGGACGAGTTCCGCGACTTCGACGCGCCGAAGGATCTGTTCGAGCCGATCCGGGTCAACCAGACCCTGGCCGAGAACGGCCGGCGGCTCTTCCGCCAGTACGGCTGCTTCTCCTGTCATTCCGAGCCGGGCCTCGTCGAGGCGGAGAGGTTCGGGCCGGACCTGGACGGGGTCGGAGACAAGAGGGCCGCCTCGCTGGATTTCGGGCGGCGCACCGACCTGCCGCGGACCCTGCCGGCCTGGCTGGCGGCCAAGCTCGCGGCCCCCCGCTCCTTCGCACCCGGTCTCAAGATGCCCTCCTACGGCTTCGGCGTCGAGGACACCGCGGCCGTGGTGACGGCGCTTCTGGCGCTCGGCGCGCAGCCGGTTCCGGAGCGGTATCGTTTCGCGCCGGCCGGCTCCACCGTCTCGATCCCCGGCGGCCCCGTGGGCGCCCTGATCGATCGCTACCGTTGCCTCTCCTGCCACAGGATCGGGGACCGGGGCGGCGACATCTCGACCGCGCCTCTGACCGCCGAAGGAAGCAAGGTGCGGCGCGAGTGGCTCGTCGACTACCTCGTCCTCTCGTACACGATCCGCCCCATCCTCGAGGAACGGATGCCGGTCTTCCGGATGTCGCGGGACGAGGCGACCCTCCTGGCCGACGCCCTGGAGAATTTCTACCTCGATGCCACGATCCCGGAGGACCCCTTCGCCGGCCGGCCGCCGGCCGACGCCGATTCGGTCGAAGGGCAGCGACTGTACGTGACTCTGGGATGCCGCGCCTGCCACATCCTCGGCACCGCGGGCGGGTACTACGGACCGCCGCTCACCGAAGCGGCGAAGCGGCTGAAGCCCGGGTGGGTCTTCACCTGGCTCAAGGGCCCGCAGCGCCTGAGGGCCGACGTCCGCTGCCCGAACTACGCTCTGACGGACACCGACGCCCTCCGCCTGACCGCCTACCTCGAGACTCTGCGCGGCGTGTCCCGCGAGCCGGCGGCGAAGGGGGCGCGATGAGAGCCGCTCTCAAGGGAGCCTGGATCGTGGCCTTCCTGTTCCTGGGCGCCTGCGGCGGGGCGCGTCATCCGGACGCTTCCAAGGCCGACAAGCCGAAGAGTCCGGAGGAGACCAAGGCGCCGGTCGCGTCCCCCGCGCCGCTGTCGTACGAAGAAAGGTTGGGGCAGGCGACCTTCCGGCACTACTGCCAGACCTGCCATGGCGAGACCGGAGCCGGGGACGGGTTCAACGCCTTCAACCTCGATCCCCACCCCCGCGACCTGTCCGACCCCGTTTTCCAGAAGAAGACCGACGCCGATCTGCGGGACGCCATCGTGCGCGGTGGGGCCGGGGTCGGTCTCTCGCCCCTCATGCCGCCGTGGGGCCGCACCCTCTCCGGCCGGCAGATCGACGACGTCGTCTCTTATCTGCGGACGCTCAGGAAATCACCCTGATCGCGCCCTGATCTCCCCGCTGGTTCGGGCGGATGGGCGGCGCGGCGCCGCGTGGTAGACTCGCGCCGCCCGGGGCGCGACCGCACCCGGCATCTGGCCCGCGGAGGAGGGCGACACGGTGGCGACACGGTCCCGTTCGGCAGGCTCGCGCAAGATGACCGGCAAGAAGGCGCCGCCGGGGCGAGGTGGGGCGGTGCCCCCGGACGAGGGCCCCGAGATTCGCGGGCCTCTCCCCGGGCCGCGCGCCAGGGCCCTCCTCGAGCGCGACCGGAAGGTGATGTCCCCGTACAACCGGCCGTTCTACTACCCGGCCGTCGTCGAGTCGGCCAAGGATTGTCTCGTCACCGACATCGACGGCAACCGGTTCATCGACTTCAACAGCGGCCTGGGAGTGATGAACGTCGGGCACGGCCACCCGAGAGTCCTGGCCGCCATCAAGGCGCAGATCGAGCGGCTGCAGCACTACTCCTACACCGACTTCAACTATCGCTACGCGGTCGAGCTGGCGGAGAGGCTGACCGGAATCACGCCGGGAACGTTCGCCAAGAAGGTCTTCTTCGGCGGCAGCGGCGCCGAGAGCGTCGAGGCGGCGATCAAGCTGACGCGCTGGCACACGCGCAAGCCGCAGTTCATCGCCTTCCTGGGCGCCTTCCACGGCCGGACGATGGGCGCGCTGAGCCTCACCGCCTCCTCGCCGGTGCAGAAGGAGCGCTTCGCTCCGACGATGCCCGGCGTGGTGCACGTGCCGTTCGGCAACTGCTACCGCTGCCCCTTCAAGCTGACCTATCCCTCCTGCGACCTGTGGTGCGTCGATTACATCGAGAAGGAGGTGCTCGGCCGGGCCGTGCCGGCGAGCGAGGTGGCGGCGCTCTTCGTCGAGCCGATCCAGGGGGAGGGGGGGTACGTGGTGCCGCCACCCGACTACCACCAGCGCCTGAAGGCGCTGTGCGAGCGGCACGAAATCCTCTACGTCGCCGACGAGGTGCAGAGCGGCATGGGCCGGACCGGCCGCTGGCTCGCCATCGAGCACTGGGGGGTCACTCCGGACGCCGTCTGCCTGTCGAAGGCGATCGCCTCCGGCGTCTCGCTGGGCGCCGTGGTCGGCCGGGCCGATCTGTTCGACTGGCAGGCGGGATCGCACTGCACCACCCTCGGCGGCAGCCCCGTCGCCTGCGAGGCGTCGCTCGCCACGCTGTCGATCATCGAGGAGGAAGGCCTGCTGAAGAACGCGCGCACCCAGGGAGAGCACATCCTGGCGCGCCTGCGCGCCGAGCAGCCGCGCTTCCGCAGCGTCGGCGACGTGCGCGGCAAGGGGCTGATGTGCGGCGTCGAGATCGTCAAGGATCGCGACTCGAAGGAGGCCGACGGCAAGGCGGCGAAGCGGATCATCACGCGCGCCTGGAAGAAGGGGCTGCTGGCCATCACGGCGGGCGACTCCACCCTGCGCATCGCGCCGCCGTTGACGATCACGCGCGACCTCGTCGATCGCGCCCTCGACATGCTGCTCGAGTCGATCGACGAAGAAGAGCATGGCCGACCGCTCTGACGCCACGAGGGCCAGTCGCGTGTTCCGAGCTGATGTGGGAATTCTTCGCGAGACACCCCAGGGAATGACCGGAGCGGTCCACGGGGCGCCCGCGGCGGCCCCCCTTATTTCCTGCGAACCACCCCGTCCTTGCGCGCCTGGCGGAAAGCCTGCCAGCCGGGGATGCCGTTCACGCCGCCGCCGGCGTGCGTGGCACAGGAGCCGTGGTACAGCCCCTTGATCGGCGTGCGGTAATCGGCGTAGCCGGGGGCCGGCCGCATGTGGAAGAGCTGGTCGACCGAAAGCTCGCCGTGGAAGATGTTGCCGCCGATCAGACCCAGGTCGCGCTCCATGTCGTAGGGGCCGATCACCTGCCGGGCGATGACGGAGCGCTTGAAGTTGGGCGCCAGCTCCGTGTACAGATCGATGCAGCGGTCGGCGTAGGCCTCGAGCTCCTGGCGGTGCGGCTCTTTGTTCCAGTCGTCGGGCACCCACTGGGAGAACATCGAGAAGACGTGGATTCCCTTCGGCGTCAACGTCGGGTCGAGCGACGTGGGGATCGTGCCGTCCACGAACGGGGCCGTCGCGCCCTTGCGCTCGATGTGCGCGTCCTGGAAGGCGCGCTCGGCATATCGGGTGGAGAAGCAGAGCTCGACCGATCCGGTGTGGTGCTCCTGGAGGTTGGTGCCGGGATCGGCCTTGAAGCTCGGCAGCTCGGAGAGCGCCACGTTGATCTTCACCACCCCGGAGCGGGTCTTCCAGCGCTCGATGTCCTGGACGAAATCGGCCGGCAGATCGCGGCGGTCGAGCAGCTTCAGGAAGGCGATCTGCGGATGGATCGTCGTGACCACGACCGGCGCGTGCAGCTCTTCGCCGTTCTTGAGCGCCACGCCGCTGACGCGGCCGTCGCGCACCAGGATTTTCGCCACGGGGGCGCTGGTCCGGACCTCGCAGCCGAAGTGCTGCGCCGCGCGCTGGATCGCGTCCGACACGCCGCCCATCCCTCCCTCCTGGAAGCCCCAGGAGCCGAGGTGGCCGTCCCCCACGTCGCCGATCGAGTGGTGCAGCATGACGTAGGCGGTGCCCGGCTCGTCGGGCCCGGCCCAGGTGCCGATGACGCCGTTGATGGCGAGCATCCCCTTGATGGCGTCCGACTCGAACCAGTCGTTCACCAGGTCGGTGACGCTCATGGAGAAGAGGCGCGTCACGTCGGCGACACCGCGCACCCCGAGCTTGCGCATCTTCCAGCCGGTCTGGGCCTGCGCCAGAAGGTCGCCGACCCCCATCGAGCCGAGCTTGGGCGGCACCTGCAGGAGCAGCGGCCCCAGCACGTCGGCGACACCCTTCAGCCAGGCCTCCCACTTGGGCATCGTCTCGGCGTCCTTCTTGGAGAACTGGGCGATCGAGGCGTGGCTCCTGGCATGATCGCTGGCGAAGACCTTGATGGCGCGACCGTCGGGGTAGGCCTGGTAGTAAGGACCGAACGGCGTGACCTTGTAGCCGAAATCCTTGAGCTTGAGCTCGCGGATGATGCTGGGAGGCACGAGGGACACGACGTAGGAATAGGTGGTGACCTTGATCTCCGGGTGGTCCGGGAACGGGGCGCTGGTGTCGGCGGCGCCGCCGGTCTTGGGGCGCGCCTCGAGCACCACGGTGCGCGCCCCGGAGCGCGCGAAGTAGGCGCCGCTGACCAGTCCGTTGTGACCCCCCCCGATGACGATGGCGTCGTAGCTGTTGGTCGGCATGATGTCGTCCCTCTCCCTGGATGAACGGCCGGTCCCGCCACTCCGGATCATCGCCCAATGGCCCGTCGGCCCGGAGTGCTGGGGAGCGGGCATTATCCTCCGTCCGTGAAGCGCGGATCAACCTGGATCGAACTCGAATCATCACCAGTGTGAGGCGCCGCGTCCTGCGCCCGCCGGGGACCCGCCCCCGGCGGGGGCAACCCTCCGGTCGCGCCGCCGGGGGGACTCCGTGTGCCGCCCATCCGCGCTACAATGCGCGCTTCTTCGTGAGAG
>DASTNM010000513.1:0-4480 GCA_035762745.1 Candidatus Polarisedimenticolia bacterium | reverse complement strand
GCTGGCTCGATCTGTTCATCGGCAACGAGTCGTCGCCGGGCGATCCGCACCCGTGCGAGCTGTACCACAACAACCGCGACGGCACCTTCACCAACCGGGTGGCCGACATCGGCGTCGCGGACCTCGGCTACGTCAAGGGGGTCGCCTGGGGCGACTTCAACAACGACGGGCGACAGGATCTCTACATCTCGATCCTGGGAAAAGACAATCTCCTGCTGCGCAACGACGGCCCCCGGGCGCCGGCCGGTCCGGGCGGCGAGGACTGGCGCTTCACCAACGTCAGCCGCGAGGCCGGCACGCTCGGGCCGAAGGAGAGCTTCCCGACCTGGTTCTGGGACTACGACAACGACGGCTGGCTCGACCTGTTCGTCGCCGGCTACCTGATCAAGGGAGTCGAGGACACGACGGCGCTGTACCTGGGGCTGCCGACCGCGACCGAGATGCCGCGTCTGTACCACAACAACCACGACGGGACCTTCAGCGACACGACCCACGCCATGCGGCTCGACCGGATCGCCCTGCCGATGGGGGCGAATTTCGGCGACCTCGACAACGACGGCTGGCCCGACTGCTACTTCGGCACCGGCGAGCCCGACCTGCGGGCCTTGATGCCGAACCGCCTGTTCCGCAACGCCGAGGGGCGCTTCTTCCAGGAGGTCACGACCTCGGCCGACGTCGGGCACATCCAGAAGGGACACGGCGTGGCGTTCGGCGATATCGACAACGACGGCGACCAGGACATCTTCGAGGAGATGGGCGGCTGGTTCGAGAGCGACGCGGCCCACAGCGTCCTCTACAACAACCCCGGCCACGGCCATCACTTCATCACCCTGCGGCTCGAGGGGCGGCGTTCGAACCGCTCGGCCATCGGCGTCCGCCTCCGGGTGCGCGTGAGGAACGCCGCGGGCGGTCGCGACATCTACGCCACGGTCGGCAGCGGCGGGAGTTTCGGCGGCAACAGCCTGCAGCAGGAGATCGGGCTGGGGGACGCCGTCGCGATCGAGGCGATCGAGGTGACCTGGCCGACGACCGGCGAGGTTCAGCTCTTCCGCGACGCGCCTCTCGACAGCGTCTACAGCATCATCGAGGGGGAGACGGCATTGCGCCCGGTCCAGGTGAAGCGCTTCGCTCTGGGCTCGCCGCGCCCCTGACGGACGGTGAGGGGGACCGCCGCCCGTGACGTGGCGATCCCCCTCGAACCACCCGTTGGTCTCAGATCGCAAACCCCTCGATCAGACGCACCAGGATGCCGACCGCGCTCCCGGCCGCCGTGAGAGGAACGATCCGCCGTGCGCCCGGCGCCTCGAGGACGAGCCGGGGGCCGCTCTCGGAGCCGGCCCAGCTCTTCGGGTCGGTCGCCGCGAGCGCCTGGCGCAGTGCCTGCCTTTCGGTCGGCGTGAGGGTCCGCGTCAGCCGGCGCGTGCCGGCGGGCGGCGTCCGCCAGACGTCACCGTCCGACTCGACCTCGATGATGGCGCCGTCCTTGCGGAACAGGACGAGCCGCGTGAACAGGCCGAGCTCGGCCTTCCTGGGATCGACCCCTTCGTCGGCCGCCTGGTCGCGGTGACCGGCACCGCCGGAGAAGCTGCCTGCCCCGCCGAGGTATCCCAAAGACTTCAGGCCGGCGGCGAGGTTCGCGACCGGAGGGGGGCCGACGGGCGCCGCGGCCGATCTGGCCATCTGAGGAGCGGCCGCCTCCCCGAAGATCCCCTCGTAGCGCACCCCCTCCGGCATCTCGACCGGCACCGTCATCGTCCGGGAGGAGCCGGTGGTGTTCGAGACGACGCTGTCGACCGCGACCAGCGACGTGTAGGCGGTCATCAGCCTGTAGGTCAGACCGATCTGCGTGATCGCCTCGCGCACTTCGGGGCGATCGCCCTCGTGCAGCCGGCGACTCAGCGAGTGGATCCGGGCGCGGGCCCAGAGCCGGCCGAGCGCCTCGTGGTCGGCCGCCTGCTCCGGCAGGTTCACCACCTGTCGCAGCGTCTCGGCCGCGCCCCGGCGTCGCGCTTCGACACGGACGAGGCCGCTTCCGGGGTGGCGGTAGCGGCCGTGGATCACGAGCGGCTGCCCGGCGAACAGGTCGGGGACCAGCGCCGGCTCGAGATCGCCGACCTCCACATCCTCCCACTCGACCCGGATGTCGGTGAGAAGCGGCGCGTCGATGCGGCGCACGAAACGCTCGACCATCGCGTCCGGAGTCTCCCGGAGCCCCAGGAAGGCGGCCGCGCCGCGCCCCTCCTCGGCCAGCCCCTCGAGGAGGTAACGGTTGACCGACGATCCGATGCCGAAGGAGAAGAGACGCGCCGCGCCGAGAAGCCGCCGCACCTCGGCCAGAATCTCCGTCTCGTTGCCGATGTAGCCGTCGGTCAGGAAGGCGACGATCCGCAGCCGGCCCGGGTCGGCGGGAGCGCCGAGCGCCGCCCGGATGCCGGAGATCATCTCGGTCCCCCCTTCGCCCTGAAGCGAGTCGAGGTACGCGAGGCCCCGGCGGACGTTTTCCGGCGAGGGGGACAAAGGCAAAGGTCCGAGCCCCGAGGCGTGGTCGGAGAAGCGGATGATCTGGAAGGTGTCCTGGGTCCTGACGGCCCGCAGCGCCTGGCGCACGACCGACTTGGCCGCCTCGATCGGCTCGCCGCTCATCGATCCGGAGCAGTCGAGGACGAAGATCAGCTCGCGCGGCGTCGCCTCGTCGGCGGCCGGGTCGGCGGGTGGCTGCAGGACCAGAGTGAAGACTCCCGGCTCGTCCTTCAGGGCGGGGTCACGCCAGGCGAGCAGCCCGACCTCCGGGACCCGGCCCCCCACGCGCCAGCGCAGGTGGAAATCGCGATTCAGCGGGGTCGCCCCCTCCTCGTCGAGAGTCACCCGGGCGCGGTTCTTTCCCTCGCGCGTGATCGCCACTCGGTGGCTGGGAGACTCGAGGTCGCGGAACGAGACCCCCTCCTCCAGATCGACCGTGATCGCCAGCGTCTGGCCGGTCGAGCGCCCCTTCTCGATGATCGGCGGGTCGATCGCCCCGGGGTCGGCCTGCCGGGAGGGGATGAAACGCGGCCCCACCACGGTCGGGAAGACGTACTCGCAGCCCTCCTCCTCGCAGCGGATCTCGTGATCGAACGACAGGACGACCTCGACCCGGACACCGGGCATGATGTTGGCCACCCGCTGCGCGAAGATGTTCGGCCGCTCCTGGTCCAGGAGACCCGCCACCCGTCCCGCCGCGCGCGCCTGATCGTAAAGCGCCCGCGCCTCCTCGCGCCGGTGCATCTCTCCCCGCACCACGCGCTCGCCGATCCGGAGGCTCATGTCGGTGACGGCGGCGTTTTCAGGCAGAGGAAAGATGTAGAGCCCGTCGACCGGGACGGTGTTCGGGTTCTCCCAGGACTGCGTCACGACGGCATGCGCCACCGGTCCGGTGATGACGATCCGGGCGTCGGTCCGCTTCAGCAGAAAGGGAGAGCCGTCCCGGCCCGGATCGGCCGGCACCGGGCACTTCACCTGGGCCCAGACCGGCCGCGCCAGGGAGGCGGCGACCAGCGCCAGGAAGACCAGCAAGGGGACAGAGCGCGCGCGGGAAACGTTCGAGTGACGTGGTTTCATCATCCTCTCCTCCGGTTCATCTACGGGAACGAGGTCTCCCGGGGTCAGACCCCCGGCGCGCCCGCAAGTTCCCGCTATCAAAAGGATGAAATCGGTCGTCCCTGGGATAAAGTACGGCGCACTGCAAGCGTCGCTTGGAGGGGGACCCGTGGACTTCGCGCGCCAGTCGAAACGGCTTTCGGATCTGCTCGGCCTGCGCCGGGCGCCTGTCGCCGTCACCTTCCGTGACGCCGCGCCGCCCGCGATCCCCCGGGTCGGCGTGACGGCCGCCGCGGGATGCGCCTATTGGAAGCTGGCCTCGGAGGGAAGCGTCTTCTATACCGAGGCGGCGGACCACTATGGCTGCCCGGTCGGGGCGCACACGCACGGAGTCGACCTGCCGCCGGCCCAGGCGCAGGAGCTTCAGGGGCTCATCGGCACGATGATCGGTCTCGAGTACCTGCGGCCGGAGGAGATCCAGACGATCCCGCGCCGGCCGGGGCGCTTCGGCGTGGCGGTCTACGCGCCGCTCGCCGAGACCCCATGCAGGCCGGACGTGGTGCTGGTGCGCGGCAACGCCCGGCAGATGATGCTGCTGGCGGAGGCGGCCGGGGCCGCGGGTCTCGGCGAGGCGGGGGGCGCCGTCGGCCGGCCCACCTGCGCCATGATCCCCCTCGCGATGGGACGCGCCGGTTGGGCCTCGAGCCTCGGCTGCATCGGCAACCGGGTCTACACCGACCTGGGGGATGACGAGCAATATTTCGGCATGGCCTGGGCGGTGGCGCCTGCCATCGTCGAAAGGCTCGAGACCATCGTCCAGGCCAACCGCGCTCTCGAGGAGTTCCACAGAGGACGCGCCGCGTCGATCCCGTCCCCAGCGCCGCTCCCACGCTCGTGATGGCCC
>DASTNM010000512.1:0-4387 GCA_035762745.1 Candidatus Polarisedimenticolia bacterium | reverse complement strand
CGGAAGATGCCGGCCGAGTTCACCACCAAGTACAGTCACCAGCGCGGCATGGTCTCGACCGCCCGGTCCCAGGATCCCAACAGCGGCTCCTGCCAGTTCTTCATCGTCCAGAAGGACTCGACCTTCCTGGACAACAAGTACACGATCTTCGGGCGTGTCCTGGAAGGCATGGACGTGGTCGACAAGATCTCCCTCGTACCCAAGGATCGCAGCGACCGCCCCATCACGAACGTGGTCATGGAGAAGGTCACGGTCGAGACGCGCTGATGGCCGCCGCGCGCCCCCGCCCCGCCGCGAAGCGGCCCGGCGCCGCGCCGGACCCGCCGGCGAGGCGGGTCGACTGGAACACCTACTTCATGAACATCGCGCGCCAGGTCGCCAGCCGCTCGACCTGCGACCGCAAGCACGTCGGGGCGGTGGTGGTGCGCGACAAGACGATCCTCTCGACGGGATACAACGGATCGATCCGCGGCCTGCCGCACTGCGACGAGGCGGGGCACGATCTCGAGGGGGGGCACTGCGTCGCCACCATCCACGCCGAGGCCAACGCCATCCTGCAGGCGGCGAAGAACGGGGTGATGATCGAGGGGGCGGAGATCTACACCACCGCCAGCCCCTGCTGGTCCTGCTTCAAGCTGATCGCCAACGCCGGGATTCGCCGCATCTACTACGGCGAGTTCTACCGCGACGCCAAGAGCCTGGAGGTGGCGCCGCGGTGCGGTGTCGACCTGGTCGACCTGGGCGGAGGCCCCGCGCCGCGTGCGGGACGCCGCGACGCCCCCGCCGGCTGCGACTGGCAGGCGCCTGGCGACTGACGCGGGCGCGGCGGCGGGCGCCGGCACTGGAGGAGATCCGATGGCGACGGCGGCGCCGGGGGGCGGACAGGGCGCGCGCATCCTGGTCGTCTCGGAAGACGACGACGTCGCCGATCCGCTGGAGGATCTGCTGCGCCGTGCCGGCCACCGGGTCGCGGTCCTGGGATCGAGCGCCGGGGTCGCGGAGCTGGACGGGCCGTCCCCCGACGTCCTGATTCTCGATCGCGACCTCCCTCCGGCCGCCTACCGTGAGGCGCTCGAGACTCTCGCGTCACGCGCCGGGACGGCCTCCTTCCCCCTGATCATCCTCGGCGGCGGCTCCACCCCGGACCTGCCGCGCGGCTGGCACGAGGATGCCGCGCTGTCGCTGGCGCGCCCCCCGCAGCCCGGCGAGGTGCTGACCGCGGTCGCCTCCCTCAGGCGGCTCGCCTTCTATCGTCCCTACCGGGACCTGGTCCACTCTCTCAGCCAGCCGGTCACCGCCCTGCACGCCCTCAGCCGGACCATCGCCCGCGGCGCTCCGGCCGACGAGGCGGCGCGCCAGGCGATCGAGCGCCTGGTCAAGGAGGCCGATCGACTGATGTCGCTCATGGAGGAGTTCCAGCGCCGGCGGGGGCCGGCGGCGTGAGCGCCGTTATGTCGCCGCGCCTGCCCGATGCCGAGCTCAAGCGTCTGGAGGAGCGCTTGACCAAGGTCTTCCGCCGCACTCCCGACTCGGTCGCCCTCAGCACCCTCGACGAGGGGCGCTTCATCGACGTCAGCGAGGGTTTCGAGCGGATGACCGGCTACCGGAGAGAGGAGGTGATCGGCCGGACCTCGCGGGAGCTGGGGCTCTGGATCGGGCCCACCAATCGCGCCGACATCATGCGGCGGCTGCGGCGGCGCGGCCGGGTCGAGGGGGGCGAGATCGGCTTCCGCACCCGCGCGGGCGAGGTGCGCGATCTGCTCTACTCGGTCGAGACCCTCGTCCTGGACGGCCGGCGCTGCACGCTCTGGGTGTCGCGCGACATCACCGAGCGCAAGCGGATGGAGGAGTCGCTGCGCCGCCTGTCGCGCCGGCTGCTGCGCCTGCAGGACGAGGAGCGCCGCCGGCTGGCGGGCGAGCTGCTGGAGGGGCCGGCCCAGGGTCTCGCCCTTCTGGCGATGAACCTCTATCGTTTGAAGAGGACGGTGGTGGCACGCCACCCGCCGGCGGCGCGCCTGCTGAGAGACGCCTCGGCGCTGACCGACCAGTGTCTCGATCAGATCCGCGCCATGACCAACGTTCTGCACCCGCCGCTTCTGGACGAGATCGGCCTCGCCTCGGCGATCCGCTGGTACGCCCGCGACTTCACCGAGAGGAGCGGCATCAGACTCAAGGTCGATATCGCGCCGGATCTCGAGCCTCTGCCGCCCGCCCTCAGCACCGCGCTCTTCCGAATCCTGCAGGAGTGCCTGAGCAACGTCGAGAGCCACTCCGGCAGCCCGACCGCCGCGGTGCGCCTGACGATCGCGCCGCGCACCGTCACGCTCGGCGTGCGCGACCGCGGCCGCGGCCTGCCGGCCGCGATCGGCGCCGACGGCACGGGGATTCTCGGGATGCGGGAACGGGCGGCCCTGCTCGGCGGCAGGCTGACGATCACCTCCTCCGACAGAGGCACGGAGGTGACGGCGGTCCTGCCGCTCAGGGACGCGCGGTCGAGCCGTCGTGGGCCTTGGCGGCGAAAGAGGCCAGGAGCCCCTCGGAGAGCGTCCCGCGCAGGCTGAGATCGGCCCCCTTCTGCTCGATCGCGATCCCGTCCAGGAACTCGAGCCATTCGCGCCCCTTGTCCTGGCTCGCGCCCATCCGCCCGAGGGCGACGAGGCCGCGGGCCGCGTCGGCCATCTTCCTGGCGTTGTCCTCGGCGTCGGCGCGGCCCTGAAGGTCGAAGGCCGCCGGCTTGCCGAGGGTCGTCTGGAAGGAGAGCGACACCAGCGACGAAGCGATCGGGGCCCCGGCCAGGGCCTTCTCGACCGCGCCCTGCGTCAGGGCCGATTCGCGCGCCAGCCGGGCGAGCGAGCGGCAGTCGATGGCGCCCCAGATCTGCGCCTGCGGCCGGACGCCGGCCAGGACCCCCATCAGCAGATCGTTTCCGTCGATCCCGCCGGCACCCCGCGAGGCGTTGGTCCGCAGCACCTCGAGAACGCTCTTTGGCCCGATCGCCAGGTTGCCGCCCGCGAGGATCGTGGCGCTGAGGTCCGGCTTCCCCTCGGCCTCGACGAAGGTCAGCGTCTCCTGCCCGCCGAGCGCCTCGCGCAGCTTCGCCTGGCCGAAGCTCCCCTCCGCCAGGAGGCCGTACGCCAGGCGGCCGTCGGCCTGGGGCACGATGGCGAGACCCAGCCGGTCGAGCCGCTTGACGGTCTCGAGGCCGATGCGGTCCTTCACCTGCCGGAAGGTCCCCTGCTGCTCGGCGGCCGCCGCCATCTCCTTCATCCAGCGCGACACCGATTCGAGGTCCCGCAGCGACCGGACATCCATCACCAGGAGCGCCACGCTCTCCTTCGGCAGCACCCGCAGGGCCGAGCCGCGCAGGACGGTGGCGCCGTTCACCGGGCGCGCGCAGGCGGTCGCGCCGGCCACGAGGATCGCCGCGATGCCGCACAGGGCCGTGTCCACCCGTCGCCTATCGGATTCGATCCCTCTCATGCTCCCACCCTCCCCCCTCAGAAGTCCCGGCGCGAGAACCAGGCGGTCGCCAGGGCGAGAGCGCCCGCTCCGGAGACGGCCGACCAGAGGATCGGTCCCCAGGTGAAGTCTCCGTCTCTCAGGATCAGAACCGTCAGCATCCGCCCGAAGTCGTAGGTCCTCGGCAACAGATGATAGGTCGTCTCGACCAGGGCCTGCGTCACGAAGCGCGAGGCGTGCCCCGTGATCAGGAGCGGCCAGTCGCGGTTCTCGTGCATCGGCCGGACCGCCACGCTGGCCACGTAGACCAGCGCCACCACCATGATCGACACCGTGGTCGAGCGCGACAGCACGCCCACGAGCACCAGGAAGCCGAGCAGGCAGCCGAAGTAGAGCGTCATCAGAAGGGCCGACAGGACGAAACCGCCGTTCCAGACACCGGTCTTGAGCGCCAGGATCGCCCCCAGTCCGACGACCAGGTAGACGAGGTTGAGCGCCGCGACCAGGAGGCCGCCGAGGTAGCGCGCCACGAACAGCGCCGGCCGCGACATCGGCTTCGACAGGAGAAGGTCGATCGTCCCCCGCTCGAGCAGGCGCGGCACCAGACCAGCCGTGGCGAAGAGCGACAGCAGGATGCCGAGCGGATAGAGCACGAAGGCGACGACCAGCTGCACGCCGCGCACCATGGTCTCCGCCTGCAGCCCGCCCACCGTCCCCGGCTCCTCGGTGCCGAAGCGGAACCCCTCGGGAGAGGAGCGTCCCCCCATCCCGAACACCTTGAGGGAGGTGATCGCACCGCCGGCGACGTCGGTCTGAAGCGCCAGGGCGAAAAGCAGGAGCGTCAGCGTCACGATGCCGAAAAAGACCACCAGGATCTTGCGGTCGACCAGCTCGCGGGCCGTGTCGATCAGGATGGCCGCGAGCTTCA
>DASTNM010000511.1:0-4624 GCA_035762745.1 Candidatus Polarisedimenticolia bacterium | reverse complement strand
CCGTCGGCGGTTTGTGCCGATCCGGGCGCGGCGACCGCGTGCCCCGCGAGGCGGTGGCTCGCCGCCCCACGGGTCGCGGAGATCTCGGGGCAGGTGTCACTACTGGCGCTCATGCAGGATGAAGGGTCGCAGCCGGCGCTCGACCACCGCGCGCATCTCCACCGGAAAGCAGAGGCGCTGCAGCTTGCGCGGTTCGTTGCGGATCGAGTCGATGAGGGGTGACACGGCGCGGTCCGACATATAGCCGACGATGGCGCCGCGGTCCGCCAGGCCGATGTCCTCCGGGGCGGTCCCCATCTTGTCCGAGTAGACGAGATCGCGGTACGGCAGGTCGGTCGCGTCGTCCTCCAGGAAGTAGTAGCGCGGATCGTACCCCTTCTTGCGGAACAGGCCGGTGAGCTCCTCGATCGCCTGCCCGAACGCCTTGTGCTTCGTGTCGCCGGTCACCCGCACCGTCTTGAAGAGACGGCGTCGTGTGATCCGGTCGCACAGGTCGCGCAGGACCGGGTCGACCGCGCCGGACGGGGCCAGGGACCACTCCTGGAAGGCCGACAGGAAGAGCCAGTCGTCGAGACGCAGGAAATCCTCCACTGGCAGATTGCCGCGTGTCTCGACGAGGCGTCGGATCGGCGCAGGGCAGGGATCGGGAAGGGAGCCGTCGTCCCTGTGGGCGTCGACCAGGCGCTGCATCGCCGTGCGGATCATCTGCTCAGCGGCGCGGCTGGTCTTGTGGTAGTAGACCTGCGCGTACATCAGATAGCGCCCGATCACGAACTGCTCGGCGGCGTGATATCCCTTGGTGGCGTTGATCGCCAGGCGCAGGCCGCCGTCGCGCTTGCGGCGCGCCAGCCTGAGATTGGCCAGGATCCACTCGAGGTCGTAGCGGCCGTAGGCCACGCCGGTCATGAACGAGTCGCGCAGCAGGTAGTCGAGGCGGTCCGCGTCGAGCTGGGACGACACGATGTCGCTCACGAAGGCGTGCCGGTAGGTGTGGTCGTAGACCGCCAGGATCTCCTCCCCCAGACCGTGCTTGCGCAGCAGCCGCCCGACCTCGCCGCGTCCGCTCCTGACGATGAGCCGCGTCCATTCCTCGTGCCGCCGGTCGTCGAAGACCTTCTCGTAAAGGTGTGAGAAGGGGCCGTGCCCGATGTCGTGCAGGAGCGCCGCCGCGATGCTCACGAGGCGGACCCGCTCGGCGGCGCGCCCCCGCAGCGGCAGCTGACCCGTCGTCGTCAGCGCGTCGAAGATCCGCTTGGCCAGGAAGGCGACGCCGACCGAGTGCGTGAAGCGGGTGTGCTCGGCCCCGTGGAAGGTGAGGAAGAGGGCGCCGAGCTGGCGGATGCGGCGCAGCCTCTGGAACTCACGGGTGTTGATCAGGTCGATGATCAGCTTCTCGCGCTCCTTGTCGAAGCTGATCGAGCCGTGGATCGGATCGCGCAGGTACTTGTCGGCCATGGCGGCGCACAGGATACGACAGGCGGTCGACCCGCACAACGGCGCGCGCTGCCGGCCGGAGATCCGCTCCGGCGAGGGGCCCGAGTGAAGGGAGTCATGAAAGATTCTTTCATCGGCCGCCGCCTCCGCGCGAGGGCGCTTCGGCCATCTCCATGACCATCAACGGTTTGAGGGAGACCGTGTCCGTGGCACGGAGCATGCAGTAAGAGCGGGCTACCGCATCGAAAGTCGATCGGGCAGGAGGCCATCATCCGCAGGCGCGGGAAAAAGAGCGGTTTCATAACCGGCGAGGGCGCCGGCGTCGCAGGACTGTTGATCCCCCTGGTCCTTGCGGCGCCGGTCGCCCTCGCCGGGCCCACCGGGGAGGCGGCCACGGTGGAGACGGCACCGATGCTGAAGGATCCCGCCCGCTTGATGGGGTGGCTCGTGCAGCACAACCACGCGGTTCTGAGCGCCGCCGCCCGCCTCGATCAGGCGGCGGCGGATCTCGCACAGAGTCGGCTCCTGCCGAACCCGTCGCTCACCACCAGCCTGAGCGACGTCCCGGTCGGCACCACCAACCCCCCGGGCCTCGGATTCAAGGAGACCTCGATCTACGGGGCGGCGCTCTCCCAGACGCTGGAGATCGGCAAGCGCGGGCCGCGCATCGCCGCCGCCCGCCTGCGGCTGGAGGCGGAGCGCCAGTCGTACCTCGACACGCTGACCCGCACCACCGCCGAGGCGCGCTACGCCCTGGGCCGCGTCATCTATCTCGGGGCGCGACAGGCGGTCCTCGAGGAGAACCTCGCCGCCGCGCGGCAGAACCTCGACCTGCAGCGTACGCGGGCGGAGAGCGGGGACTTGAGCGGCAACGACTACGACCGCCTGCTGGTCGACACCCTGATCCTCGAATCCGAGGTGTCGGGCAACCGCCAGGAGCACGAGGCCGCCCTGGCCTCCTGCGGCGCTCTCCTCGTCGCCCCTTGCGCGGACGGCGGCGCCGATCCGGGTGCTCTGGCCGACTCGGTCCCCATCGCTGGGACGCCGGACGTCGAAGCGACCCTCGGCCGAAGACCCGATCTCGAGGCCCTGGCCCTGACGCGGGACGCGGCGCGGCAGGATGCGCTCCTGGCGCGGCGCCGGCGCTATCCCGACCCGAACCTGAGTCTCGGCTACACGCACGACAATTTGACGATCTCCGGAGACCAGCCGGACACCTTGATGCTGTCGCTCGGGATCCCGCTGCCGGTCTTCGACCGGGGCCAGCACGAGGCGCAAAGGGCCGACGGCCGCGCCCGCGAGCTGGATTGGACCGCCCGGGGAGTGCACGAGCAGGGGCGTGCCGAGGCCGCCTCCCTGCTGGGACGCAAGGCCTCGCTCGAGTCGACGCTTCGGACCCTCGTCGACCAGGCCGTGCCGCGCTCGAAGGGGATCCTCGAGGCGACGTTGACCGCGGTGAACCAGGGAGGCATGAGCATGACCGACCTCCTGCTGGCCCGCAGGACGCACACCGATCTGATGCTCAAGGTGATGGACCTGCAGTTCGATCTTTTCGCCGTGCGCAACGACCTGCGCCGCGCCCTCGGACTCGACGTGGATGCGGCGCGCCAGGTCGCAGGTGCCGCGGGCGCTTTGGAGGAGGTGCACCCATGAAATACCGCTTGCCTCGCATGTTCGGAGTCTCCGCCTCGATGCTCCTGGGCGGGCTGTCCATCTGGCTGTCCAACGGCTTCACACGCGGCACGCCGGAGACCACGCCCCCGGTCCCCGGGATCCATCTCGACGGGAACGGGGTCGCCATCGCCCCCGGCGCGCCGCAGTGGCAGATGCTGAAGCTCGGTCTCGTCGGACCTTCCGACGGCCGGTGGACCGATCCGGTCCCGGCCCGCGTCGTGATCGACGAGACGCGCGCCTCGAAAGTCCAGGTCCCCCTGAGCGGTCGGGTGACGTCGGTCTTCGTGGAGCTCGGGGAGAAGGTGCGGGAAGGGACGCCGCTCTTCTCCGTCGCCAGCACGGAGATCGCCGATCTGCGCGCCGAGGAGGAGAAGGCCGGGCTCGATCTCGAGGTCGCGCGCACCGGGCTCGATCGCGTCCGGGGCCTCGTCGCGGCGCGCGCTCTCCCGGCCAAGGAGGAGTTGGCGGCGCAGCAGCAGTTCAGGCAGGCGGAGGTCGCGCTGCGGCTGGCCACCGCCAAGCTGGAGTCGCTGCGGGTGTCGTCGGAGCGGGCCGACAACGAGTTCACCGTCACGGCCCCCCGGCCCGGCGTCGTGGTGGAGAAGAACGTCCTGGTCGGGCAGTCGGTCGCGCCAGAGACCTCCTCGAGCCTCATGGTGGTCGCCGATCTGTCCTCGGTCTGGGTCGTCGCCGACCTGTTCGAGTCGGAGGCCGGCGTGGTGCGCGAGGGGGCCGCCGCCCAGGTGACGAGCCCGTCGATACCCGATCTGTCGGCCCAGGGGAAGGTCGACATGGTCTCGGCCGTCGTCGACCCGAACCGCCACACGGTGCCGATCCGCGTCCGCCTGCCCAACCCGGACGGATCCCTGCGGCCGAACGTTTACGCTCGCGTGCGCTTCGCCGTGCCCCGCCGGGCCGGGGCGGTCGAGGTGCCGGCCTCGGCACTGATCACGGATGGGACCCACCAGTACGTCTACGTTCAGGACGCCCGCGGGCGATTCTCGCGTCGCGAGATCCTCGCCGGGTCCTCGCAGGACGGCCATGTCCCGGTCCTCTCGGGTCTCGCGAGCGGCGAGACCATCGTCGAGGAGGGCGGCCTCCTTTTGGATAACCAGGTGAGCCTCGGCGTCTGAGCCGGGGCCGCCCGGGACTCACGCCCTCCATGCTGGAAGCGCTGCTCGACTACTCCCTCAGAAACCGTGTCGCCCCCTTCGTGCTGGCGGCGGTGATCGCGGCGGGGGGCTACTACGCGTTCAACCGGCTCACGGTCGAGGCCTTTCCCGATCCGACCGACACCCAGGTCCAGGTCATCACCCTCTTCTCCGGTCAACCGACGGAGGAGGTCGAAAGGCGCGTCTCGATCCCGCTCGAGCGCGTTCTCAACGGCACGCCGGGTCTCTTCCGTCTGCGGAGCATCTCCCTCTTCGGCCTGTCGTTCGTCACCCTGACGTTCGAGGACGGTGTCGACCCGCACCTGGCCCGGCAGCAGGTCCTGGAGCGGATCCCGGAGGCCGAT
>DASTNM010000510.1:0-2042 GCA_035762745.1 Candidatus Polarisedimenticolia bacterium | reverse complement strand
CCTCCAAGCTGTCAAGCATGCTCGGCACACGACGGGTCCGGTTCGCTGCGCGAACCTCCCCTCGGCTCGCCTCGCTCCGCCCACCGCGCTGAGGTGCGCGCGGTGGGGCCCCGTCGCTCGGTCTCGCACGCCCCGGCGACCGCAGGGCACGGCGCCTCACACCACGAAGGCCTCATTCCCGTTACACTCCTGCCACCGCCGACCGTCGCGAAAGAGGGTCTCTCAGACTCGGGATTTGAGATCTCGGCCGTGGCGGGGTGGCGAGCCACCGCTTCGTGGCGACCGCGTGCCCCGCGAGGCGGTGGCTCGCCGCCCCAGTCAACAGGGGATATCTCGGAGATCGCTGAGTCGGAGGGAACTCCGGGCGTGGCGCGGTGTCATACTCTGTCGCGGCCCCCTGAGGGCGCCGCAACGTTTCCGAGAGGAGTCGCATGAAATCACCTTCGCACGTCAGGCTCGTCGCGCCGTGGCTCGTCGCCGTCGCGCTTCCGCTCGCCGCCGCCGGGGCGCGCGCCGCCGAGGCGCCTCAGATCACCATCTACAACCAGAACTTCGCGCTGGTGAAGGACATCCGCCCGCTGACTCTCAAAGAAGGGGTGAACGAGGTGCGTGTCACCGACGTCACGGCGCTCCTCGAGCCGGACTCGGTCATCCTGCGCGACCCGAAGGACCCGAAAGGGATCCAGATCCTCGAGCAGAACTACGAGGGGGACCCGCTCAGCGAAGGGTTCCTGCTGCGGCAGTACGAGGGGAAGACGCTGCAGTTCCAGTGGATGAACCCGGCGACCGGCAAGCCGGAGATCCGCACCGGGCGCGTGATCCGGAGCGGGTACGTGCCGCACCAGGCCGCCTGGCAGACCTTCGGCGGCGAGTACATGGCGCGCCAGCAGGCGATCATGAGCGGCGGCGGCTCGTCACCGATCGTCGAGGTGGACGGCAAGATCCAGTTCAACCTGCCCGGGCAGCCGCTCTTCGACGCGCTGGGCGCCGACGCCATCCTCAAGCCGACGATCCTCTGGAAGCTCTGGTCGGACCACGGCGGGGCGCGCGACGTCGAGATGTCGTACATCACCGGCGGCATGCGCTGGGAGGCGACCTACAACCTGGTGGCGCCCGAGAAAGGGGACCGCTTCGATCTGGTCGGCTGGGTGACGCTCGACAACGAGAGCGGCAGCGAGTTCAAGGAGGCCCAGGTCAAGCTGATGGCGGGCGAGGTCAACAAGATCCAGCCGGGGGTGCCCCTCTCCTCTGGAATGCGCCTGGAGATGATGGCCAAGAGCGAGGACCTCGGACGCCAGGTGACGGAGAAGGCGTTCGACGAGTACCACCTCTACACCTTGCAGCGGCCGACGACCCTCAAGGACCGCGAGATCAAGCAGGTCGAGTTCTGCCGCGGCAGCGAAGTCCCCGGCGCCCGCCTGTACGTCTACGACGGGGCTCAGGTCGCGGCCTACGGCGGCTGGGACCCGCTCACCATCCGTAACAACCCGGAGTACGGCACGCAGAGCAACACGAAGGTCTTCACGATGATCGAGTTCACCAACAGCAAGGCGGCGGGGCTCGGGATGCCGCTTCCGAAGGGGACGCTGAAGATCTACCGGGCCGACGCGGACGGCCGGCGCGAGTTCATCGGCGAGAACGCCATCGACCACACTCCGGCCGACGAGAAAGTGCGCGTGTATCTCGGGAACGCTTTCGATCTCGTCGGGGAGCGCAAGCAGACCGCCTACCAGGTCGACTCGTCGAAGAAGACGGCCGACGAGGCGTTCGAGATCAAGGTCCGGAACCACAAGAAGGAGGCGGTCGAGGTGCGGGTGGTCGAGCATCTCTACCGCTGGACCAACTGGAAGATCCAGTTCGAGTCCGACCCGCACCTCAAGACCGACGCGCAGACGGTCGAGTTCCGCGTCAAGGTCCCGCCCGACGGCGAGAAGGTGATCACCTACCGGGCGCACTACTCCTGGTGAGCGAGGGGGAGGAGCGGCGCGGCGGAGGAGTTGGCTTTACCCGTCGAGGCGCGTAAGGCGGACCCTCGCCCCCTC
>DASTNM010000509.1:0-3963 GCA_035762745.1 Candidatus Polarisedimenticolia bacterium | reverse complement strand
TGGGCGCGGGCGGCATACTCGCAGACGGCGCGCGACAGGAGGGTGAAGCGGCGGGCATTGTCGCGGTACTCCCCGCCCGGCGGGCCGTAGATCCCCGGACGCGCGAAGAGCTCCTCGCACTCGACGAGAGTGGTGTGGACTTTCGAGGCTTCGACGCGCGTCAGGAAGCGGACCGGAAGGCGCGCCGCTCCGAGCGGCACGGCCAGGTTCGTCTCCTCGCGGCCGAAACCGGCGCGGTCGATGTCGCCGTAGGCCGGCAGGAAGCGGCGAACGGTGTGGCCGAGGGAGACGAGAGCCGGCGGAAGAGCCCGCAGCACGTCCCCCAGCCCGCCGGATTGCGCCAGCGGGCCGGCCTCGGAGGCCGCCATCCAGATCGCCAGGGGCACGTCGGCCGGAGGCGGCGCGCTCAGCGGGTCCTCTCTCCGGGACCGGGCGCGGGATCGGGATCGGGGCGGGCCAGCAGGTGCCCCTGCGGCACGTCCATGAACTGCTCGAGTTCGCGCAGATGGCGCGCCGCTTCCTCCGGAAGAGTCGGATTGATGAAGAAGCCGCTGCCCCACTCGAAACCGGCGACGTCGGTCAGCTTCGGAATCACTTCCACCTGCCAGTGGTAGCGCTCCGGGTTGGCGTATCCCGGAGGCGCGGTGTGGATGATGTAGTTGTAAGGCGGATCGTTGAGGGCCAGGCGACAGCGCCGCAGCACGTCCTGGAGGATCTCCGCCAGCCCTTCCATCTGGTGCTTCGTGAGCCCCCAGAAGAAGGCGTCGTGATTCCGGGGCAGGATGCTGACCTCGAACGGAAAGCGGGACGCGAACGGGGTGAAGGCGACGAAGTCGGCGTTCTGCACGACCAGACGTCTTCCGTCGGCGATCTCCTGGGTCAGGATGTCGCAGTAGACGCAGCGCCCCCGGTAGTCGAAATACTGCCCCGCCCCTTGCAGCTCGGTCTGGATGCGCACCGGGACGATCGGCAGCGCGATGATCTGCGAGTGAGGATGGGCCAGGGTGGCCCCGGCGGCGGCGCCGTGGTTCTTGAAGATGAGGACGTAGCGAAAGCGGACGTCGTGCAACAGGTCGGTGACCCGGTCGCGGTAGGCATTGATCACATCGACCACCTGCCGTGCGGTGTAGCGAGTGGGATCGGTGTCGTGATCCGGCGTCTCGATCACCACCTCGTGCGCTCCGATGCCGCGCATCTTGTCGTACAGCCCTTCGGCGCTCTTGTCGAGGGTGCCCTCGATGCGCAGCGCCGGGTAGCGGTTCGGGACCACGCGCACCTTCCAGCGCGGCGCGTTGGCGGTCCCCTCGTCGTAGCGGTAGGCGAGAACCTCGGGCGGCGTCATCCCCTCCCGTCCCGGGCAGAAGGGGCAGGGATCGCCGCTCGGGGCCACCGGGGTGTACTGGCGGAACGGGTTGGGCCTCTGGCTGCGCTCACCGGCGATGATGACCCACCGTCCAATCACCGGATCCTTGCGGAGTTCCGAGATCATCGCTCCCCCTCGCCTCGCTGCAGGCGTCGAAAGGATAGCAGGAGTTCGAGGCCGGCGCCTCCTCCACCCGACACGGCGAGCGGCCAGCCGAAGGCGACGAGACTCCCCTGGTAGGCCGCTTCATAGCGGTCCTCGTTGCGCTGCAGCGTCTCGATCGGCGCGGTCACCAGGCGCGCCGGGCGCCGGCAGGTGATGTCGAGCGCGAACCCGAAGGCCCGGTCCTCGAGCGTCACCCGCGTCACGCCGGACAGCGCCAGGGCCGCGCCCGGCGCGGCGCGTTCGCGACCGCCCCGCTCGTCCGCGACCAGGATCGCCCGATCGGGGGCATCCCGGGACAGGAGCGACAGGCAGAGGACCGTGCCGAACCAACCCTCCGCGCCCGCCGTCGCGGGATCGAT
Source organism: Candidatus Polarisedimenticolia bacterium (assembly GCA_035762745.1). Taxonomy (GTDB): domain Bacteria; phylum Acidobacteriota; class Polarisedimenticolia; order Gp22-AA2; family Gp22-AA2; genus DASTNM01. The sequence goes on along the minus strand of DASTNM010000509.1, from coordinate 2,076 downwards.
CTCCCAGGCGGCGCTGAGCTCCCCGGAGGGGCGCATCGTGACGATCTTCCGGTAGCGCAGCGGTCCCAGACGCGCCGTCCCCGCGAAACCCTCCCCGGTCGTCTCCCAGTGCTCCAGACGACCGCTCAGGCGCTCGAGCCCCGCGAACCGGCTCAGGGCGTCGGACCCGAAGATCTCCGCGCAGCGGAAGTCCCGGAGACCGCGCAGCGGGAGATCGTCGAAGTGCCGTCCTTCGAGGTCGGTGCGGCCGAGGTCAACGGCACGCTCGTGGGGCGAGGCGATCGATCCCGCGGCCTCCTGGGCGTGCGTCACATCGGCCCCTTCGTGATAGCCCTCCTTCCAGCGCGACACGACGTTGGTGACGTTGAAGCGCGCCGGCAGATAGTCGAGCTCCACGAGCGTCCCGCCGTCCGACGGCCGCAGGAACGCCTGCGTGTCGGCCGAGCGCAGGATCACCTCCGCCTCGAGATCACCGTCGAGATCGACCGACTCGACGGCGACGCTCCCGCGCAGGGGGCGGCCCAGTAGCGCGTCGGCCTGCAGCAGGCTGTCGTAGACGCCGTGCCGCAGATGGGAGTAGTAGACGCCTCCGAAGAGACCGTGCCAGTAGGCGCAGTTGCACTGGGCGCGCAGCGCCGCCGTGATCGCCGCCTCACGCCCGTCGATCCCCGCGGGCAGGGCGCGCGCCAGGCGCGAGGTGCGCAGGGCGTGCTTGTGGAGATGATCGGCCTCGGGATAGCGGGCCAGGAACATGTCCCACAGGCTGCCGCGCACGAAGGCGCGCACGCTCTCGGCCGGGGCCCCCTTGAGGGCCGCCTCCCGTGTCGCGGCGTAGGCGGCGGCCGATCCGGAAGGCAGCGCCCACTCCAGCATCTCGGTGTAGGAGGCGTTCGGGACGTAGACCTTGCGCGCCGGCGGGCGGCCGGCGAGAAAATCGCCCGGGGTCACGGCCCGAACCGGCCCCTTGTCCTCTTCGAGCAGGCAGAAGAACGACTCCAGCCATCCCTCCTCGTAGACCCAGCGGTGGGTCTTCGGCCAGAGCCCGAACTTCTCGGCGTCGTCACCGTAGGTCAGGACCCAGTCCCGGTCGCCCGGCAGATGCTCGAAATGCTCGCGCACCGTGCCGACCGGACGGAAAGGGATCAGGTAGCGCAGCCGGAAATCGGAGGGCAGGAACGCAACCGGCCGGCCGCAGCGCTCGGTGACGAACAGCCCGTCGAAGCGATCGTCGAGCAACCCGGCGAAGCGCAGGTGCTGGTCGTCCAGGATCGTATAGACCACACCGGCCTCGGCCAGAATCTCGGCCAGGGCCGGCTCCCAGACCCGCTCGGCGACCCAGGCCCCGGCCGGCCGGACGCCGCAGCGACGCGCCCACCAGCCGGCCAGGCGATCGATCTGGTCCAGGGCGTCGACCCGCGGGATCACCGGCAGGATCGGCTCGTAGAAGCCGCCGCCCATCGGCTCGACCTGGCCGGATCCGACGAGCGCGACGACCCGGTCGAGAAACGCGCCATCATGCCCTTCGAGCCACTCGATCAGGCAGCCCGAAAGATGGAAGGCCGCCCGCACGCCGCGATGGCGCTCGAAGTGCTCGACCAGCGGGCGGTAGCAGAGACGGACGGCATCCTCGAAGACGGCGTCGAAGTTGCCGACCGGCTGGTGGAAATGCAGCGCCAGGACGAGGCGGGCGGTCACGGCGCGTCCCCACTCTTCCCGTGGGAGGGGACCTTGAGGTAGATCTCGCGCAGCGACGACGCCTCTTCGCCACGAACCCGCAAACGGACCAGGAGACCGGCCGGCTCGCCCGGCACGAGACCCACCTCGGCCGACGGCACCGCCAGCTCGAGGATCTTGCGCCCCGCCGCCCGCGCCTGCGAATCACCCGCTGCCGCGGCCGTCTCGTCCCCTCCATCGGGCAGGAGGGTGAGAAGTCGCGCCAGGCGGAGATCCCCCCGATCGTCGAGGTCGACGAGGAGCTGCCGTGTCTGTCCGGCCACGCGGAAAGAAAGATCGATCCCGAAGCGCGCGAAGCCGGGCGCCTCGGCGTGCCGCGCCGGATCGAGCCGCAGCAGGAAT
>DASTNM010000508.1:0-6660 GCA_035762745.1 Candidatus Polarisedimenticolia bacterium | reverse complement strand
GGCCGGCGGGGTGAGCTGGGGGCCGGATTCAACGCCATCCAGATCGACGCGGCGGCCCTGGAGCGCCTGACGCCGGACGGTGTCGAGCGCGCCCTCGGCGATCTGGGCGTGCGTGTCGTCGGGCGGATGCCGACCCGGGCGCTCCTGGTCGAGGTGCCCGAGGCGGCGGTCGACAGACTGTCGCGGGCCGACTACGTCGCGGCCGGGTTGCGCTGGGACCCCCTCTTCAAGGTCGCGCCCGAGCTGGGCCGCCTGCCGATGCTCCAGAAGGCCCGCGCCACCAGCTCCGACCTCAGGCTCCTGGTTCGTTTCTTCGAGGGGACCGATCCCGACCAGGCCCGCCGGGACCTCGAGTCGGTGGCCGGCGCCGGCAAGACGGCGGAGCAGTCGCTCGACCGGCTGTCCCTCCTGACGACCGTGCCGGCGGTCGCGGTGGCGCGCATCGCGCGCCTGGGTCGCGTGCAGTTCGTTTCCGAGAAGCCGGAGTACCTGCTGCAGAACGTCGAGATTCCGACCATCGCGATGGTCGGCAACATCAAGGAGAACCTGCCGTTCCAGAAGCCCTACCACGACGTCGGCGTCGACGGCGGCGGCATCGACACCAACGGTGACCGTCTCCGGCTCAACAACGACACCGACACCGTGCCGCCGCAGATCGTGGCGGTGACCGACAACGGCATTTCCATCGACTCGGCCCAGTTCGCGCAGAGCAGCAGCTCCCCGGAGGGGGCCGCCGGGGTCGGCCCCGCCCATAGAAAGGTTCACTCCGTCCAGGCGGTCCCGGAGGGGGGCGATAGTGGCAATGGATTGAGCTGCGACTCGCCGCTCTCGGGAAGCGGCACGCATGGCAACGTCGTGGCGGGGGTGATCGCCGGTGACGCCAGCACTCTCGGCGTCCTGCTGACGAAGCGCACCATCGCCATCAAGCCGCGCCTCGACAACCTCCAGATGGACGGCCTGGCGCGCGGGGCCCGCATCCTGATGCAGGACGCCGCCTCGCCGGACGTCTGCACCTTCAACGAGCTGATCGAGAACGGCGGCAACGTCACCCCCGGCTCGCTCCTGACCCGCCTGACGCAAGCGATCTGCCCCAAGGCGCCGGCGACCGGCGGGACCTGCCAGGGACTGATCGGCGGCGGAGCGGAGGTCCACCTGCAGGTCTTCCCCTTCGGGGTGCCCAACTTCGACCTGCAGCTGACGAACCTCACCGACGGCGCCTATTCGCAGGACGCCAGCGACATCGACCGCTTCCTGGTGAACAACCGCGACTACATGGTCTTCGCCCCGGTCGGCAACCAGGGAACGCGTGGCGTCGAGCTCTTCAGCCCGGGCGCCAGCGAGCAGCCGAACCAGTACCCCGACCTCTTCGACGGGACCGGCGCCGACAACGATCCGAACTTCGGCCGCCACCCGATCCAGGTCTCCCCGCCGGCGACCGCCAAGAACCTGATCTCGGTCGGCAGCCACTTCTCCGACTACCTCACCCTCGTCGCCGGCAACCAGGAGGAGAATCCGGCCAATTTCAGCTCGAAGGGACCGGCGACCTCGGGCTCTTTGCGCATGGCGCCGATGATCCTCGGCGTCGGGGCCGACATCACCGGCTTCTACGGCGGCCCGAACACGATCGCGGTGGCGGTCTGGCGCAGCCGGGACAACGACCAGTCCGGGCCGGTCGACGCCCTCCTCGACGACACCAACTTCGGCACCTCCTACTCGGCGGGGGAGATCGCCGGTGTGGCGGCGATCATCCGGGACTATTTCGCACAGGGGTTCTACCCGACCGGAGCGCGGGACGACAACGACCGGGTCCCGACCCTCTCCGGTCCGCTGGTGAAGGCGGCGATCGCCGCCTCGGCGAACTTCCTCGAGGAGGCGGGGTCCGATTACGGCCCGGAGGGGGACCGGAAGGTCGGATTGGCCAGGGCGGTCAACCTGGCGGGGATCAACGGGACGGACCCCGGGATCATCGGCAACAACGAGCAGGGGTATGGCCGCCCGGTGCTGACCTCGGTCCTGCCGCTGGCCAACTGGCCGACGGGCAAGGGTGTCGGCGCTCCCGACACGGTGGAGTACCCGTCGCCCGGCCTGCTGATCTACGACGAGCTGGCGACGGGCGAGCCGGCGATCAACAACACGACCCGCCAGCAGATCGACCATCTCTTCAGGATCGCCGGGGAGAGCACCCGCCTGGTGCCGTTCGGCACCAGCGGCCAGGTCCGCGTGGTCGATCGCGGGCAGCTGCGCGTGGCGCTGGCCTGGAGCGACCCGCCGGCACCGGTCGGCAGCGCCGGATCGCTGATCAACGACCTCGACCTCGAGCTCGAGTGGGCCGGTCCCGACGATGACATCAACACGTCGGCAGACAATATCGTCTACGACGGCAACAACTACCGGCAGGGGACTTTGCAGCAGGGGCAGTGGAGCAGGCCGAGGCCGCCGGCGGATCCGGACGTCGCCGACTGCCGCAACCCGGTCGAGGCGATCCACCTGTCGGCCGACCCGAACGGCGATGGCGACCCGGCCGATTCACAGCTCTTCACCGGCACCTGGAGGGCGCGTGTGAAGCGTGGAGTCGGCGGGTCCGGCTGCCCGCTGCCGCTGGGACCGATCTCGGTCCTGACCGGGGCGGTGGAGGACGGCACCGGGGTGCCGGCCACGCCTCCGAACGGGCGGCTCGACGCCGGGGAGGACAAGGATGGCGACGGCTTCCTCGACGCCGACGGCCAGCCGTACGGCCTGGTGATCGCGGGACCGGTTTTCGGGAGCGGCGCGCAGCGGTTCAACGGAGCCGACCATCAACTTCCGGGCAGCGTCATCCGGTTTGACAAGAGCCTTTACGGCTGCGCCGATCAGGTGGCCGCCACGGTCTTCGACCCGCTCACCAGCGCCACCGCGGTCGGCCCCCTGGTCACCTTCGAGGTGGTGAACCGTCTCGGCACCGTCATCGACACGGAACGCGGCTTCACGTTCCGGGCCAGCCTCTCCGGCAGCGATACCTACACCACCTTGAGCCGCGTCCCGATCCGCGAGCAGAGGCCGGCCCCGGTCAGCCTGAACGGGGTGCTCGAGACCAACGGCAACCAGGCGGAGGAGCCGTTCTTCGTCCGGGCCCGCTACGCCGACACCCCGCGCGTCGCCACGGCCCAGGCGCGTATCTACTGCGCCCCGACTCTGCTGGTGCAGAAGTACCTGATCGACAACGAGCTCTCGAACCAGGCCCTCCTTTCCGGTGGCTGCGACGGCGATCAATTTCCCGACGCCGACGAGAATCTGACCTTCTCGGTCGCCTTCATCAACTCGAACCGTGACCAGGATTTCAGCGACGTCACCGCGACCTTGACACCGGTCGGCGCGTGCATCGCCGGTCCGTTTCCGATGCGGGCCTGCAGCGCCAACACCGACTGCAACGTCTCCGGCGGCACGACCGGCACCTGCTCCGCCGGCGCCGGCGCGATCAGGGTGCTGAACTCGCCGGTGCGCCTGGGGCGGCTCCCCGGCGGACAGGCGACCGCCGCCACCTTCGCCCTGCATGTCGACGGCCCGGCCATCGCGGCGCTGACGGTGAACAACCGCATCGTCAACCTGAAGGTGACTCTGCAGGGGAACTCGAACAACGTCCAGCTGCAGCGCGAACAGAGGTTCTCCTTCCCATACGCCCTGAACTCGGACTGGGAGGAGTTCCACTACTCGACCGACTACCCGAACGGCGGGCGGGAGGTGCGTGACCTCAACCGCAATCTCCAGATCGATCGTCCCGACGTCACCGACCCGTTCGTCGGCATCCTGTTGCCGAACGAGGACATCACTTTCAACACGATGTTCGTCGCCGGCGCGGTCCCGCCGGGCTCGCCGGCCGGCACCTCCCCCACCCTGATCAGCAACATGCTGGGCGAGGACCTCAACAACAACGGCGTCCGTGATCTGAACGAGATCGATCTGATCCCCAACGGCGCGCTCGATCACGGCATCCTGGCGGCGCAGAGCCCGACCGATCCGAGCCTCGATGTCCCGTGGAACTTCGACCAGAACAGCGGCGGGTGGAACCCCTTCCGCCACGCCTCCAGCCGGCCCGGGAACGCCGCGCCGCAGGCATGGGAATACGTGACCAACGGCGTGTGCGGCTTCCAGTCGCAGTCGAAGGCGAACTGCACCCAGGCGTCGACCTGCAGCAACGCCCCGGCGACCTCCTGCTCGATTGACACCGACTGCCCGGCCGGCGGCGTCTGCCAGAGCCAGCCCGGGAACGACCCGGACGGGTCCGGGCCGCTCCCCTGCGGGCCGATCCCCGCCGGTTTCACCGGGTTCCGGGCCGGGATCTGGCACACGGGCGACGGCCGGCCCGACACGCCGACCTCCACGGTCTGCGAGAACCATCTCATGGCGCTCGACAGCTCGACCCCCCCGGGGGCCGATTTCCTGATGGACGTCCTGATGTCGCCGATCGTCGCCAAGGTGCACCAGACGCTCGATGCGCGCGGGCTTCCGTTCACCGCCGAGTTCCAGCGCTTCGCGCTGAACATCGAGTACCAGTTCCAGAGCTACTACACCGGCGGCGGGTTCGACCTGGTCAACAACATGGACACCTACTCGAACAACTGCCTGCTCTGCCAGGAGTTCTCCTTTGGCTGGGTGTTCGACTACGGGCTCGGTACCGTCACCCCCGGCAGCTACGGATCGAACCCGACCAACCCGGGCGGCATCCTGCAGCGCACCTTCGGGCCGACGACCGATCCGGACGCCTCCATCACGACCGGCAACAAGAGCCTGACCGGAGACGAGACCGGCTTCACCGCCTTCACCCAGAACTCGAACGCGGACAGCAGCTCTCCGATCCCGACGGCCGGGCCCGACATGCTCCCGTACCCCCTGCCGGTCGCGCCGGTGATCCGGGTGCCGGGCGGCACGACAACCTGGACCAACAACGTGCAGGGGCCGGTGCGTAATTTCGACGAGACCCTCACGCACTACGACTCCGGTTTCCTGGGGTTGATGTCGGGGGTCGGCGCCGACGAGGTGTCGGGGGTCAGCCCGTTCGACGTCAACCCCGGCTTCCGCTGGGCGATCGGCATCGCCTTCTACAACGTCGAGAACATCGACTCGGCGCTCAACAAGGGCGACTACGGCATGGGGGTCGACGACGTCGTCTTCGAGTGGGACGAGCGGCACCCGGTCGACGAGAGCGCGGCGCCGCCCAACGGGCTCGGGAAGACGCCGGCCTGCCAGCGCTTCGGCCAGGCCGGGCAGCCGGCGGGCCGCCAGTGCGCCACCCTGTCGGTCGATCGCGCCACCGTCTTCGAGTGCGACGACACTCTGACCGTCACCGTCAACGATCCGAAGCGGGCCGGCGCCGGCTCGGTGCGGGTGCTCGCCGCCTCGGACAGCGACTCGCGCCAGCTGAGCAACGGCGTCGTCACCGCCCTGCACCCGCTCAAGTCGTTCACCCTGACTGAGACCGCCCCGGGATCCGGGCTGTTCGTCGGGCCGATCGTCCTGAGCCAGTCGGCCAACACCCCGAACCAGCTCTTCGTGTCGCCGGCGGCCGATTCCTCGATCCAGCTCTACTACCAGGACCCGGAATGCGACGGGAACGGCAACGGGATCGTCGGTCAGAACGACTTCGACAACCTCGACGGGGACGGCGTCAATATCAGCGTCGACAATTGCCCGTTCGCCTACAACCCGACCCAGGCCGACACCGATCTGGAGCTGGGCACCAGCGTGCCACGGCCGGACCGGGTCGGGGACATCTGCGACAATTGCCCGGCCGTCTACAATCCGGACCAGAAGGACTCCGACGCGGATGGCGTCGGGGACGCCTGCGACCTCGACGACATCGACTTCGACGGCACGGTGAACTCCCTGGACAACTGTCCCGACGTCTACAATTTCACGCAGTACGTCAACGGACCCCAGAGCACCAAGGGCGCCGCCTGCGATTTCGTCACCGACCGCGATGGTGACGGCAAGAACGATCGGAACGACAACTGCGTCAGGACCTACAACCCCGACCAGCTCGACAGCGACGGCGACAAGATCGGGGATGCCTGCGACGGGGACTGCGCCGGGGTCCTGGTCCAGGACCTGCCGGCGACGGCGGCCGAGCCGAAGCCGGGGGTCTGTACCCGCCTCAACACGACCCAGTGCGCCACCGACGATGACTGCCCCCTGAGCGGATCCTGCCTGGAGGACCCCGCCGCCGCCTGCACCGTCAGCGCCCCGCACTGCACCTGCATCTTCACAGGCGTCTGTCAGGTCGACCCGACCAAGTCGTGCGCCAAGGACGCCGACTGCGGCGCGACCGGCCCCTGCATCAACATCGGCAGGGACACATGCGCCCGGCGCGGTATCACGAACAAAGGGAACTGCACCTTGATCGACGACGACATCGATGTCGACACCGTGCCCGACGCGCTGGACAACTGCCCGACGATGTACAACTCGCCGATCATCCCCGGCACGTTCCGGCAGGCCGACAAGGACAACGACGGCCGCGGTGATATCTGCGACCCCGGCGACCCGGTCGACGGCGACAACACCGGCATCCCCGACGATGTCGTGTCGTTCGGGCTCCAGGTCAGCTGCTCCAGGCTCGCGCTGCCGAACATCGTCATCGAGGAGGTCAGCGTGCACGATCTCGGCACGCCGACCGATCACACTCTC
>DASTNM010000507.1:0-2134 GCA_035762745.1 Candidatus Polarisedimenticolia bacterium | reverse complement strand
GAGGATTCGCTGGCCAGGCTGCGGATCTTCCACCGTCTGGGGGTCCGCTACATGACCCTGACCCACACCAACACCAACCACTGGGCCGACTCGTCGGGCGCCTTCTATCGGCCCGACTTCGACCCGGCCGACTCCCGGGTGCACCACGGGCTCACCGACCTGGGACGCACGGTGGTCCGGGAGATGAACCGCATCGGCATGATGGTCGACGTGTCGCACGTGTCGGACGAGACGATCGACGACGTCCTGAAGACCTCGACGGCGCCCGTCTTCGCCTCGCACTCCTCCTGCCGGGCGCTCGCCGACATGCCGCGCAATCTCACCGACGATCAGATCCGGCGCATCGCCGCGAAGGGGGGCGTGGTGATGATCAACATCGGCTCCTACTTCCTCGACCAGAAGGTGATCGACGCGGCGCGCGCCGACACGGCGGCGCTGCGGCCGGAGGTGGAGCGCCTGAAGAAGGATCTCGCCGCCGACCCGAAGAAGCGCGACGAGGCGATCGACGCGCTGCTCGAGGCGCTGCCGCGCCACCGGACCTCCTGGACGCGGGCGGTCGACCACATCGAGCACGTCCTGCAGGTGGGCGGGCCGGACGCGGCCGGCCTGGGGACCGACTTCGACGGCATCGAGGACGCGCCCGAGGGGCTGGAGGATGTCTCGAGGCTTCCCCGGATCAGCGAGGAGCTGCTGCGCCGCGGCCACTCGCCCGAGGAGGTCCGCAAGGTGCTGGGGGAGAACTTCCTGCGCTTCTTCGAGAAGGTCGAGGCGGCGTCCCGGTCGCTCGCGGGCGAGCCGCCCGCGTCCGATCCGACAGGCTCCTAAGCCCGCCGCATCGGCTTGACGTAGACCTCCTGGACGACGGCGTTCGCCCCGGCCAGGACCGGCACCGCCACGAGCGCGCCGACGAGGCCCGCCAGGTGGGCTCCGACGACGAGAGCGGCCAGGACGGCCAGCGGGTGCAGGGCGACCTTGCGGCCGAGCAGGTACGGCACCAGCACCTTCCCCTCGAGGAACCCCACGCCGCCGAACAGGATCAGCACGCCGATCACCGACAGCGGCGAGTTGTTCAGGGCGACGAGGAGGGCCAGCAGCAGCGCCACCGTCGACCCGAGGAACGGGACGAAGTTCAGGGCGCCGGCCGTCACGCCGATCAGGATCGGCGTGTCGACTCCGATGGCCGCCAATCCGATCGACAGCAGGACCGCGATGCAGGCGCTCACCGCCAGCTGCCCGCGCACGTACCCCCCCATCCGCTCGAGCACGATCTCTCCGACGCGGGCCGCCTCCGCCCGGCGCCCCGGGGGGACGAAGGCCAGGAGCCCCTCGGCCAGGCGCCGGCTGTCGACCACCACGTAGGCCGACACGAAGAGGATCAGAAGCGCCGCGATCGTGCCGCTGAAGAGGCCGCGTGTCGCCTGCAGCGATCGAGCCAAGAGCTCCTGCAGGAGCGGCCTCACCTCCGTGAGGCCGAGCTGCGGCAGCCGCACCGTCCTCGGGCCTATCCAGCGGGCGGTGAAGGCGACCACCGACTCGCTCCACGAGACGATCTGCTGGCGGTACTGCGGCGCCCGTGCGACCAGCTGCTCCCCCTGATCCATGACGACCGGCACCAGGAGCGCCACCAGGAGGGTCAGGCCGCCTATCAAGATGATGAAGACCCCCGAGACGGTCGCGAAGCGGGGGACGCGCCTCTTCTGTGCGGCGTCGGCGAGCGGCAGGATCGCCGCCGCGATCATCAGGGAGATGAGGGCGATCACGACGTAGCCGAGACTCTGGTACAGAAGCCAGAGGCAGCCGCCGATCAGGAGAATCTTCCAGAGCAGGGTCTCTTTCGCTCCGCGTTCCGGCATCCGCGCCTCCCGGAGATCCTACGAGTCAAACTAACCTGCTAGGCTATCACAGCGGCCGGGCGGTCCCGGCCGGACGATCCCCTGCCGGCGGGAGGTCGAGCGAGGAGGACGATGGACGGAGCGATCGATCGGACGGCGGCGCGGCGGCCGATCCACGCGGTTGCGGCGGCAGCGGCGGTCGCCGCCCTGTTCCTCGCGGTCGGGGCGCTCTGCCTGACGCGGACGACCGACGCCGACCTGTACTGGCACCTCGCTTCCGGCGATCTGATCCGGCGCACGGG
>DASTNM010000506.1:0-3938 GCA_035762745.1 Candidatus Polarisedimenticolia bacterium | reverse complement strand
GGCAAGCCGTACCCGCCGACCGCCCAGCACGCGCTGCGCGAAGGCCGGGTGCTGGCGCAGAACATCGTGGCGACGATGGCCGGCCGGCCGAAGAAGCCGTTCACGTTCACCACCATCGGCCAGCTCGCGGCGATCGGCCGGCGGGCCGGGGTGGCCAACATTCTCGGGTTCCAGTTCTCGGGCTTTTTCGCCTGGTGGCTCTGGAGGACGATCTACTGGAGCAAGCTGCCGCGCTTCGAGAAGAAGCTCCGGGTGGCCCTCGACTGGACGCTCGATCTTTTTTTCTCCAAGGACCTCGTCAAGCTGACCACGTGGCGCGGTGCGGCCGAAACTCCGAAAAGGGGGAACCGATGAAAGGGCTCATCAACCTGATCGTCTCGCTTCGCGGGCTCGTTCTCTCCGTGGCCGCGCGGCTGGCCTGGCTGCCGCCGACCCTGGCGCGCCTCTGTGTCGGCTGGCTCTTCATGAACACCGGCTGGGGCAAGCTCCACCACCTCCCGGACCTGGTGTCGTACTTCACGGAGCTGGGGATCCCCGCGCCCCAGATCCAGGCGCCCTTCGCCGCCGCGAACGAGTTCGTCTGCGGCCTTCTCATCCTCGTCGGACTGGCGACACGTCTGGCGAGCGTGCCGCTCATCATCGTCATGATCGTCGCCATCGCCACGGCGAAAAAGGGGGACCTCTCGGGCGTCGCCGACCTTTTCGGCTTCACCGAGTTCCTCTACATCCTTCTTCTCGTCTATCTCGGGGTGTCGGGACCGGGACCGCTTTCCCTCGATCGCTTCCTCGGGCCGCGCTTCGAGCGGCGCGCCGACTGATCCCTTCCCTATCCAGGAGGTGTTGACCATGCAATCGATCGGCAGGCTCACTCTCATCGGCGTCGCGGCGCTGGCCCTGGCGGCGGGCGTCGCCTCGCCCCAGGTCGCGGACAAGAAGGTGCTCACCCTGGCCGGAGCCAGGGCGGTGGCGGCGGCCGCCGAGGCCGAGGCCGGAAAGAGCAACTCGGGCGGCGGCATCGCCATCGTCGACGACGGCGGCCACCTGATCTACTTCGAGCGGCTGGACAACACCTTCCCCGCGGCCGCGAACATCAGCGTGGGCAAGGCCCGCTCGGCCGCCACCTTCCGCAAGGCGACCGCCTTCTTCGAGGAGGCGATCAAGAACGGCCGCACCTCGCTGGTGGCGAACCCGGAGCTGCTGCCCTTGCAGGGCGGCGAGCCGATCGTCGTCGACGGACAGGTGGTCGGAGCCGTGGGCGTCGCCGGGGCCGCCAGCGCGCAGACGGACGAGGAGATTGCCAAGGCGGCCTCGGCCGCCCTCGGCAAGCCGGAGGGGCACCGATGAGAGGCTTCCCGAGTGCCGCCTTTCTGGTCGTCGTATGCGCCGCCGCGGCCTCGGCGGCCGCCGGCCTCACCGTCGCAGCGCCCCCCCCTCCCCCGCCCGCCGGGGTCACCTATTTCCCCGCCGATCAGGTGACCGCCGCCTTCGCCAAAGGGTCGGTCCTTTTCGAGGGGCCCGGGTTCGCGGTCCATGCCAGCCGTCGTGACGCCGCCGGACAGGCCGAGGTGCACCTCAAGGAGACCGACGTCATCCACGTGCTGGAGGGCTCGGTCACTTTCGTCACCGGCGGCGAGGTCGTGGAAGGCCGGGCGACCGCGCCCGAGGAGATCCGCGGCTCCTCGATCCGTGGCGGCGAGACCCGTCGCCTGGCGAAGGGGGACGTGATCGTCGTCCCGAACGGCGTGCCGCACTGGTTCAAGGAGGTGCCGGGGCCCTTCATCTATTACGTGGTGAAGGTCCGCGACGCAGGCGGAGACGCACGATGAAGACTCGGACCCGCTGCACCCCGGCCACCGTCGTCGTGGCCGGGGTCGCGCTCGTCGGCGGCGCCTTGTCCGGCGGCGCTCTCTTCGGCGTTTCGCAGACGGCGGCCCAGACGACGCAGGACGCGCCCGCCGGCCGTCCCGAGGCGGTCATCAACCTGGCGACCGCCGAGGGAGCGCGGCTGGTCAAAGGGGAATGGCGTTACAGCGACACGAAGATCATGGAGGTCGATCACCATGCCGTCGGTGCCGATCTCAAGCCCTCGGGGCCGCCCAACCGGACCTACGACTACTCCCCGCACGCCGGCGCCGCCGACTTCGACGATTCGAAGTGGCCGGTGATCGACCCGGCGACGCTCGACGCGCGGCGATCGACCGGCCGGCTCTGTTTCAACTGGTACCGCATCAAGGTCACGATCCCCGGGAAGATCGCAAGATTCGATCCGACCGGCTCGACCGTCGTCTTCGAGATCGTCGTGGACGACTACGCCGAGGTCTGGGTCGACGGGATGCTGCCTCAAATCCTGGGCCAGGCCGGTGGCGGGATGATCAAGGGGTACAACGCGCCGAACCGGGTCGTGGTGGCCCGGAACGCCAGGCCGGGGCAGCAGATCCAGCTCGCCGTCTTCGGCATGAACGGGCCGATCTCCAGTCCGCCCGGGAACTTCATCTGGATCCGCTCCGCCACGCTGGATTTCTACAAGGCGGGGCAGGCGGGGAACATCCAGCCGGTCGAAGGGAAGGTTGTGAGGCTGGACCCGGCGCTGGACGAGATCGTCCCGGCGGGCGCAAAATTCGAGAAGCTGGCCGGCGGCTTCCTGTTCACGGAGGGGCCGGTCTGGATGCCTGACGGCTACCTGCTCTTCAGCGACCCGAACGCCAACGTGATCTACCGCTGGACGCCGGACGGCCAGGTTTCGGTCTTCCGCACCAAGAGCGGCTACGCCGGCTTCGACATCGGCGAGTACGGCCAGCCGGGGTCGAACGGTCTGACGCTCGATCGCGAAGGCCGCCTGACGATCAACGAGCACGGCAACCGGCGGGTGACGCGCCTCGAGAAGAACGGTCAGATCACCGTCCTGGCCGACCGCTACGAAGGGAAGCGCCTCAACAGCCCGAACGACCTGGCTTACAGATCGGATGGGACCCTCTACTTCACCGATCCGCCGTTCGGACTCCCGAAGTTCGACGACGACCCCCGGAAGGAGCTCCCCTACAGCGGCGTCTTCCGCCTGAAGGACGGCGACCTCCGGCTGGTGAGCAAGGACCTCAAGGGCCCCAACGGACTCGCCTTCTCCCCCGACGAGAAGTACCTCTACGTCGACGACTGGGACCCCGAGAAGAAGATCGTCATGCGCTACGAGGTGAAGGCCGACGGCACCCTGGACAACGGCCAGGTCTTCCACGACATGACCGGCGCCGAGGGTGAGGACGCCCTGGATGGCCTCAAGGTCGATCGGAAGGGGAATCTCTACGTCTCCGGTCCCGGCGGCATCTGGATCCTCTCCCCCGCCGGCAGACATCTGGGAACGATCACCGGCCCCGAGCATCCCCACAACTTCGCCTGGGGCGATGACGACGGCAGGACCCTCTACATGTGCGCCCGCACCGGGCTCTATCGGGTCCGGCTGAACATCCCCGGCATCCGTCCCTGAGCCGGGGCGTCGCGCGGATCTTGCTGCGCCCTCCCGGAACGCGATATGGTTCAGCCATCGAGATGACCAAACGCAGGCTCCTGGAAGCCGCGCTCCTTCTGGCGTCCCGGGATCGGGACCTTCGTCGCATCCTGAGGACCCTCGGCCCGCCACCGATGTGGTCGCGGAAGCCGGGGTTCCAGACCCTGATCCAGATCATCCTGGAGCAACAGGTCTCGCTGGCATCGGCCAGGGCGACGTTTCGCCGGCTCGCACGCGGCATCGCGCCCTTCACTCCCGAGCGCTTCGTGGAGGTCGGTGTCGCTCACCTGCGATCGCTGGGAGTGACCCGGCAGAAGGCCGCGTACTGCATCCATGTCGCCGAGGCGGTGCGGGACGGACGGCTCGATCTCGAGGCCGTGGCGAAGATGGACGACGCGACCGTCATGTCGACGCTGACGCGGCTCAAGGGTGTGGGGCC
>DASTNM010000505.1:0-7489 GCA_035762745.1 Candidatus Polarisedimenticolia bacterium | reverse complement strand
CTCTTCGGGATCACCGTCGAGGTCTTCTCGGTCGGGTTCGGACCGCGCCTCGGTGGCTTCAAGCGTGGCGGCACCGACTACCGCCTCTCCGCCATCCCGCTCGGCGGCTACGTCAAGCTGAAGGGTGAGACCCCCGAGGAGACGACCGCCACCGATCCCGGAGACCTGCTGTCGCGCCCCCGCTGGCAGCGCTTCCTGGTCTTCGTGATGGGGGCCGTGTTCAACCTGGTCACCGCCTTCGTGCTGACCGCCGCGACCTACATGATCGGCATCAGCGAGCCGGCCTACCTCGACCGGCCCCCGGTCGTGGCCGAGGTCGATCAGGAATCGCCCGCCGGCAAGGCCGGCCTGCAGGCCGGGGATCTCATCACGCGTTTCGGAGACGACGCGGTCGCCACCTGGAAGGATCTGCAGACGGCGGTCCTGATGAGCCCTCGGCAGACGAAGGAGATCGTCTACGTCCGCGGCGGCACGTCGGCCACCACCCGCCTGACCGTCGAGGCGGCGCGCGGCGAGGTCGGGTGGGTGGGGATCGTGCCCGAGACGGGGGTGGTGGTGCGCGAGCTCCAGCCGGGGCGGCCGGCCGAAGGCGCCGGCCTGCGGCGCGGGGACCGGATCGTCTCGATCGACGGGGCGCCGATGACCACCCTCTCCCGCGTGTTCCAGGCGATCGGAGCGGCGGAGGGGCGCCCGCTGCGCTTCGCCATCGAGCGCCGGGGGGCGACTCTCGAGAAGAGCATCACGCCGGTCAAGGATGGCGAGCGCTGGGTCATCGGCTTCGTCCCGTCGCCTACGACGGTCGTGCGGTCGTATCCGTTCCTGACGGCGATGCGACAGAGCCTGCGCTCGAACCTGGAGAACGCCACCATGGTCTTCACGATCTTCAGGAAGCTCGCCCGGCGCGAGCTGTCGCTGCGCACCTTCTCGGGGCCGGTCGATCTCTTCAAGCTCTCGGGACAGACCGCCCGCGAGGGACTGCCGGACTTCCTGCAATTCATCGCCTTCGTCAGCCTGCAGCTCGGCATCATCAACCTGTTCCCGATCCCGCCTCTCGACGGCGGGCACGTCTTCACGATCCTGGTCGAGGGAGCCATCCGTCGCGATCTCTCGGCGCGGCTCAAGGAGCGTGTCATGCAGGTGGGGCTGGTCCTGCTGCTCCTCTTCATGGGCACCGTCATCTATTTCGATATCAGCAAGAACTTCTTCCCCTGAAGGACGGAGAGACGCCCCCGTGCCCCAGACGAGGCCCGACCACAAGGTTCTGTTCACGCCCGGCCCGACGGAGGTCGCCCCCGAGGTGCTGCGCGAGATGTCGCGCCCGGTCATCGGTCACCGCGGCGAGGAGATGCAGGCACTCATCCGCGATCTGGTCCCGAGGGTGCGCACCCTCTTCGGCACGCGCGCGCATGACATCTTCCTGACCGCCTGCTCGGCGACCGGTCTGTGGGAGGCGGCCATCCGCAACTGCGTGACGCGCCGGGTCCTGGTGCCGATCTGCGGCTCGTTCTCGGAGCGCTTCTACGAGGTGGCCCTGGCCTGCGGGGTCGAGGCCGACCCGCTGCACGTCGAGTGGGGAAGGGCGGTGCCCGCGCAGTCGATCGCCGACGTGCTGGCCTCCGGCCGCTACGACGCCGTGGCGCTGGTGCACAACGAGACGGCGACCGGCGTGACCAACCCGCTGGCGGAGATCGCCGAGGCGGTGCGCCGGCAGGAGAACGTGCTTCTGCTGGTCGACGCCGTGTCGTCGCTCGGCGGCCTTCCCGTCGAGGTCGACCGCCACGGGATCGATGTCTGCCTCGCCTCGGTGCAGAAGTGTCTGGCGCTGCCGCCGGGCTTCTCCCTCTGCGCCGTGTCCGAACGGGCGATGCAGCGCTCGGCGCAGCGCGTCGGGAAGGGGTACTACTTCGACTTCGTGCGCCTGAAGGGCTTTTTCGATCGCAACGTGCCCCTGGCCACCCCGTCCGTCAGCCACATGTTCGCCCTCCAGTCGCAGCTCAAGCGGATCGAGAAGGAGGGCTTCGAGGCCCGCTACGCCCGGCACCGCGCCATGGCCGAGGTGGTGCGCGGGTGGGCCGGGGATCGCTTCGCGCTCTTCGCCGCCGAGGGGGCGCGCTCCGACACCATCACGTGCGTCCGCAACACGCGCGGCATGAACGTGGCGGCGTTTCTGACGGCCCTGGCCGCCCGCGGCTTCGGGGTCAGCAACGGCTACGGCAAGCTCAAGGAGGCGACCTTCCGGGTCGGCCACATGGGGGATCACACCGTGGACGGGGTCAAGGAGCTGCTGCGGGTGATGGACGAGACGCTGAAGGGGATGGCCGCATGAAGGTGCTCATCGCCGACACGGTGTCGGCGACCTGCGCGGACGTCCTGCGGCGCGCCGGCCTCGAGGCGGATCTCCGGCCGGGGATCGGCCGGGACGATCTGCTGCGGGCGGTGTCCGACGTCGAAGGGATCGTGGTCCGTTCGGACACGCGCATCACCGAGGAGGTGATGGCCGCGGCTCCCCGCCTCAGAGTCGTCGGGCGGGCCGGCGCGGGGGTCGACAACATCGATGTGCCGGCGGCGACACGCCGCGGCATCGTCGTGATGAACGCGCCGGGCGAGAACACCATCTCGGCCGCCGAGCACACGCTGTCGATGATCCTGGCCCTGGTCCGGCAGATTCCCCGGGCCGACCGGTCGATGCGAGCCGGCCGCTGGGAGCGCGGCAAGTTCCTCGGAGTGGAGCTGTTCGGCAAGACACTCGGCGTGCTCGGCCTCGGGAAGGTCGGACGCGAGGTGGCGGCGCGCGCCCGGGCCTTCGGGATGGATGTGATCGGCTACGACCCGGTCCTGTCGGAGGAGGTCGCCACCCGCCTCGGCGTGGCGCTCGTCCCGGTCGACGTCCTCTACGAGCGCTCCGACATCATCACCCTGCATCTGCCGCTCACGCCCGAGACCCGCCACCTGGTCGGCGCGGCGCAGATCGCGCGCTGCCGTGAGGGAGTGCGGATCGTCAACGTGGCCCGTGGCGGGATCGTCGACGAGACGGCGCTTTTGGAAGGACTGGGCTCAGGGCGGGTGGCGGGGGCCGCCCTCGACGTCTTCGAGAAGGAGCCGCCGGCCGGCAGCCCGCTGCTGAGCCTCGACTCGGTGATCCTGACGCCGCACCTGGGGGCCTCGACGCAGGAGGCGCAGGAGAAGGTGGCGGCGCGCATCGCCGAGCAGATCGCCGGCTACCTCAAGGACGGTCTGGTGGTCAACGCCGTCAACATGGAGGGGATCGACCCGCGCATCCTTCCGGCCCTGCAGCCGTACCGCGACCTGTGCGAACGGCTGGGGCGGCTGCTGTCCGCCCTCGGGCGGGGCCCGGTGGCCGAGCTGGCGGTGGAATACTCCGGCACCGTCCTGGAGTACCCGACCCGCCCGCTCACCGCGTCGTTCCTCAAGGGGTTCCTTCAGGGGAAGCTCTCCGATCCCATCAACCCGGTGAACGCATTGCTCCTGGCCAAGGAGTCCGGCATCCGGGTGCTCGAGACGCGCGCCGCCGAGCCGCAGGATTTCGCCGCCTTGATATCGGCCACGCTGCGTGGGCGGGACGGCGCGCGCTCCGCCGCCGGCGCGCTGTTCGGCAAGCGCGAGCCGCGCCTGGTGCGTCTCGACGAGTTCCACCTGGATGCCATCCCGCGCGGCTCGATGCTGATCGTCAGCAACGACGACCGACCCGGCATGGTCGGCCGCATCGGCACGGCGCTCGGCGACGCCGGAATCAACATCGCCTACCTGTCGCTCGGCCGCGATCGCTCGGGCGGGCGCGCCATCGCCATCTTCAACCTCGACTCGCCGATCGGCGACGCGACTCTGCGCGCCATCGGCTCGATCGACGGCGTCCTCTGGATCGAGCGCGTCATCCTCTGATCGGACCCTGAACTCGGCGTGTCACGCCGCGTTCGTCCCCGGTCGTCGTCCCGCGCCGGGCGGCCCCCTTCCGAGCCCCGGCACTGAGTGGCCCGCTCCCGCATAGCCCTTGTGGCCCAATCGTTCCCGCCATCAGGTGCGGCCACCTCCGTCGTGCGAGCCGGCATGGCACGAGGCGTGCAGTACGGATCCGCGCGGCGCACCGAAGACGGGCAATACGCCGCGCCACGAGGCACTCATGAGCTTGGGGGAGTTGCGGGGTGGATCACAACAACCGATCGGCTCTCCATCCCATCGGTCCACCCCTTTCCACGACGCGGGTGGGGGATCCGGAGATCCCCCCTCCCCCAAGATTTTCTCGTTCTTTCAACAGCATCACGGACCGCAGGAGGAGGGACCATGAAGCGAACCAAGGTGCGCACCCTGGGGGCGATCGTGATACTCGCCCTCATCGCCTGGGCGGCGCTGCCGCCGTCCGCCGCGGCGGCGGCCCCGGACGACAAGGCGGTGAATATCAACAGCGCGGGGCTCGACGAGCTGATGTCGCTCCCGGGGATCGGCAAGGCCTACGCCGAGAGGATCATCGAGTATCGGGAGAAGAACGGGCCGTTCAAGAAGCTCGAGGATCTGCTCAACGTGCGGGGCATCGGCGAGAAGACCTTCCAGAAGCTCAAACCGCGGTTGACCCTCGGCAAGAGCTGACGGGCACGTGGCGTGACGAGGGCGGCTTCTCCCTCCCGGAGGCCGCCCTCGTTCTGTTCTTGTTCGGTCTGCTGACGGCGACCGCCGCCCCGGCGCTCCTGGCGGCCCTGTCGCGCGCCCGCGTGGCGACCGCGGGGCGCGAGATGGCGGGAGAGATGGCCCGCCTGCGCGCCGAGGCCATCTCGGGCCGGCGCGACGTGGGGCTGCGCCTCACCTGGAGCTCGGGTCGTTATGAGTACGCCTTCTACGCCGACGGCGACGGGGACGGGGTGCGGCGGGACGACATCGCTTCGGGGCTGGACCCGCTTCTGGCCGGCCCGCGTGATCTTCCGTCACGCTATGAGGGGATCGACTTCGGCCTGCTCGACGCGGCGATCCCGGAGCTGCCTCCCGGCAAGGGCGTGCTGCCGCCGGGCGGCGACCCGGTGCGCTTCGGCCGCTCGGACATCATCACCTTCACGCCAAGGGGCACCTCCAGCAGCGGCACCCTCTACATCAGCGACGGCACCAGCACCGTGGTGGCGGTGGTCCTCTACGGGGGGACCGGGCGGATCCGAACCTGGCGGTTCGATCGGGACCGCGGTCGCTGGGAGCGCTGAGAAGGGGGGCGGCCCGGGTCTTGGTCAACGCACGCCGGAGATGACCGGCAGCACCGTGAGCAGGTCGGCGAAACGGTGCAGAAGCCGATCCGGCCGCCCTTCGAGCAACGCCTCGCGGGTGGCGGAACCGGTCGGAATGGCATAGACCTCCACCCCGGCGCGCCGGCCCACCTCGATGTCGAGCAGCATGTCGCCGACGTAGGCCACCTCGTCAGGGGACAGGCCGACCCGCATCATGATGATCTCGAGCATCTCCGGATCGGGTTTCGGCCTGTCGACGTCGTTGGGACCCAGGACCTCGGCGAACAGGTGCTCCATCTCCAGGGCCTTCAGGATGTCGCGCGCGAAGTAGGACGGCTTGTTGGTGGCGATGGCCATCCGGTAGCCGCGCCGATCCAGCTCCTCGAGCGTCTCCTTGACCTGGGGGAGAATGCGGCTCTTGCTCTCGCACAGGGTGGCATACGACTTGCGGAACAGCGCCACCCCCTCCTCGATGCGCTGCGGACCGATCGCTTTTTCGATCAGGTGCTCCAGTCCGTGACCGACCATCGTCTTGACCTGCGCCATGTCGAACGGCGGCAGCGAAAACGTGGCGCGGACATGGTTGAGGCTTTCGGCGATGGCCTCATACGAATCGATGAGGGTACCGTCGAAGTCGAAGATGATGCCGCGGATCAAGTGGGGGCTCCCAAATTGGGCCACATCCTAGCACCGCGTCGCGCAATGAATCAAGACGAGCCTCAGCCGAGGTCTCGGCGGTGCTTCGTGGCGCGCTGCGCCACGCCGCGGCCGGGCGGGTGCTAGAATAGCGGCCTCTGAGGGGCCTGGCCCGAGGGCGCTGCGAGGGAGGCGAGATGGCGATGGACGAAAGCCTGATCCTGCTGCGCGTGGCCCTTCTGCTGTACGTCCTGGCGTTCATCAACACCTTCGTGCCGGTCCTGTTCGGCCGGCGGCGGACGGTCGCCGCCACCCCGTGGATCGCAGGCCTCGGCGCACTGGCGCACACCGGGGCGCTCGTCAGCCTCGGTCTGGCCCTCGATCGCTGCCCGCTCGCGACCCTTCCCGAGGTGCTCTCGGTCCTCGCCTGGACCACGGTCCTGGTCTACCTCGTGATCGCCTGGCGCTATCGCCTCGAGGTGCTGCACGCCATCATCCTGCCGCTGGTCCTCGTGGTGCTCTTCGCCTCCGACGTGCTGCCTTCGGAGGTGCTGCCGGTCACGGAGCCGCTGCGCCCGTCGCTCCTGCGCTTCCATCTCACGGTCATCGTGTTCGGTTTCGCAGCGCTGTGCATCACCTTCGCGGCCAGCCTGGTCTACGTCCTTGTCGACCGGGCGCTCAAGGCGAAGCGGCCGGCGCGCTTCTTCCTGGCCCTGCCGTCGCTCGAAGGCTGCGAGCGGATTGGCCGTGTGTCGCTGCTCTGGGCCTTTCCGCTCCTGACTCTCGGCATCGTCACCGGCGCGGTGGTGAGCGCCAGCCGCACCGGGCACTTCTGGACCTGGCAGCCGAAGGAGACCCTGGCGGTCCTTTCCTGGGTCATCCTGGGTGCGGTCGTGGCGGCCCGCCTGGGATGGGGCTGGCGCGGGCGCAAGGCGGCGATCCTGACGATCCTCGGCTTCGCGGCGGTCTTCCTGCGGATGCTCGGAGTCTGACG
Organism: Candidatus Polarisedimenticolia bacterium; assembly: GCA_035762745.1. Lineage (GTDB taxonomy): Bacteria > Acidobacteriota > Polarisedimenticolia > Gp22-AA2 > Gp22-AA2 > DASTNM01. The sequence goes on along the minus strand of DASTNM010000505.1, from coordinate 637 downwards.
GGACCATGCCGATCCTGCTCCTCGGAATGAACCACGTAAGCGCTCCGCTCAAGGTGCGCGAGAGGGCCACCTTTCCGCCCGATGAGATGGCCGCGGCCGTCGTCCGTCTGGCGCGCGTCGAGCCGGTGGACGAGGGGCTGATCCTGTCGACCTGCAACCGGACCGAGATTCTGGTGAATGCCCGCGCGCCGGCGGCCGACGCGGTGCTGCGGCATTACCTGGCCGAGGAGCGCCGGGTCACGGAGGAGGAGCTGGATCGCCACTGCTACCTGCACGCCGACCAGAACGCGGTCCGGCACGTCTTTCGCGTCGCCTCGTCCCTGGACTCCATGATCCTCGGGGAGGCGCAGATCCTCGGGCAGGTGAAGGAAGCCTATGCCACGGCGGTCCAGGCGCGCACGCTCGGCCCCGTGCTCGACAACCTGATGCAGCGCGCCGGCGAGGCCGGCGTGCAGGAGCTGGTGATCGGGATGGCGCACCGCGGGCGCCTGAACGTGCTCGTGAACACGCTGGGCAAGATTCCCGCGGACCTCTTCAGCGAGTTCGAGGGCAAGCACGCGCACGAGCTGTCCTCGGGCGACGTCAAGTACCACCAGGGCTTCTCCTCCGACATCAAGACGCCGGGCGGCACCGTGCA
>DASTNM010000504.1:0-4000 GCA_035762745.1 Candidatus Polarisedimenticolia bacterium | reverse complement strand
CCCCTCACGTTGTCGCACGACGAGACCCGCCTCTGGGACCTGGCGACGACCCGCATGCGGGGGACCGCCTTCGTCCCGCCGCTTTACCCGTTCTTCCTGGCCGCCCTGCGGGCCCTCCTGGGCGACGACGTCACGCGGGCGCGGATCGCTGGCGCCTGCCTGTCGCTGCTCTCGATCGTGCTCGTCTATCTCCTGGCGGAACGTCATCTCGGCCCGGGCGAGGGCGGCGCTCCCGCCTGGATCTCCGCCCTCCTGCCGGGCATGGTCTATTTCGACGGCCGGCTGCGCTGCGAGTCTCTGAGCGTTCTTCTTCTGCTCGGCTTCGCCGCGCTGTGGACCTGGCCGCGCCGGTCCGAGGTCCGCCCGGTCGCCTCGGCCGGGGTGGTCCTCGGTCTCCTGTGCCTGGCGCGTCCGGAATTTCTGCCGCTGCCGCTCCTGCTGCTCGCCTTCGGTCTCTTCAGGCGGGAGGGGGTGGCGACGCTGCGTCGGGTGGCCTGGCTGCTCCCCGGCGCTCTCCTGGTCGTTCTTCCCTGGGTGGCGCGCAACCACCGCGTGGTCGGTGTCTGGGCCCCCGTCAGCACCAACGGCGGCTACAATTTCTGGAAATCGTTCAATCCCGAAACCGACGGCTCGCAAGTCCCGGTCAGCGACTTCTCCCTCTGGGACGACCTGCCGGAGAGCCGCTTCGATGCCGTCGGCTACGCCGCGGGCGCTCGGTACATCGCGGAGAATCCTCTGCGGAGCCTGCTGCTCGCCCCGGCGAAGTGGGGCCACCTGTTCGGACCCGAGCGCGATTACCTCTCGGATCTGCGGCGGGCGCACTTCCCCCGCCGTGCTCCGGCGCTCGACCTCGCCTTCGCTTTGGCGCAGAACCTCGCTTGGCTCCTGCTCCTGGGGGGCGGACTCTTCGCTCTCGCCGGCCCGGCGCGCTCCCCGGTGAAGGACTTCGTCCTCGCGGTCCTGCTCACCCTGCTGCTGGTCCATCTGGTCTACTTCGGCGACGATCGGTTCCACATGCCTCTTGCGCCGCTTCTCGCAGTGGCGCTGCCGGAAGCCTGGGACGGGAGCCTGCGGCCTCGCGGATTGGTGCGGATCCTGGGACTGCTCCTCCTGGCCGAGGCCGCGTTCTGGGTGGCGATCACGCTTCGCGACCTCGATCGGATCGGGACGTTGTGGGGCGGATGAGCACGATCGACGGAGTCCCCGGCGAGTCGCGGACCACGCCCACACCCTTGAGTGTCCGGCCCGCCCGGCCCGCCGACCGTCCCGCCCTCCTGGCCCTGGGACATCCGCCGGCCGTTGTGCAGGCGCTCGTGCCCTCGATTGCGCGGCGTCTCACTTGGACTCTGTCCGGGGCGCGGCTTTCCACTCTCCTGGCGCAGGAAGGCCGGGACGGCGCCGTCCTCGGAAGCGTGCAGTTCATCCGCGCCTGGCGCCGCAGCGGCACATGGATGTTCGGCTACTGGCGGGTCACTTCCGGGCGACGCCGCCAGGGGATCGGCGGTCTGCTGTTGCGGCAGGGTGTCGGCCTGTTGCCGGGCCTCCACCACCTGTTCTCGCACGTCGACTGGGGGAACGACGTCTCGAGCCTCGCGCACCAGAGGTTGGGCTTCGAGGCGGGGGACCGGATCTGGGGGAGCGCGTCTTTGGGTGCGCTTTCGACGATCGGGGCGGCCGCACCTGCGGTGCGGCTCGAGGAGGTGGCGCGCAGCCGCTGGCGCGAGCTCTTCCCGATCTACCTCAAGGCGATGGGGGATCTGTGGCCGCGGCTGTTCCCCGGGCTGGGCGAGAACGACTTTCTCACCACGCAGGCGGCGGAGGCGCCGCCGTCTCCGGCGGCAGGGCTGGCGCCGGGACTCGTCGTGCCGCTTTCGCTCTGGACGGTCCACCCCGATCGTGCCGTCGCCGGCTTCGTCCTGGCGCGCGGCTCCGCGGTGACCCTTTACGCCGACCCGGCGGCCTGCGACGCCCCCCTCCTCGCCCGTGTGGCCATCCGTCTGATCGGGATGGGGATGCCGCGCGGCAGGACCATCGCCCTGCGCGGTCTGCCGCGTGATCTCGCGGGGCGATCGGGGCCGATCACGGCGCGTACCCTGATGGGAATGCCGGACGCAGAACGATTGCTCGAGGGAGCGGGCCTAGCGCCACGATCATCGCGCCGGCGGCGAGAGCTCATGCAGGCTCCTAGTGCGTCGCCGGAGCGCCGGTCCCCTCATGGGCCGCCTTGGCGGCGGCGATGATCTTCTGCTGCTGCAGGGCGGGGACCTCGGAGTAATGTGACATCGTCATCCGGTACGATCCGCGCCCCCCGGTGATCGATTTCAGAGTCGAGGAGTAGGCGAGCATCTCGGCCAGCGGGACCTGGGCCTTGATGACGTCGGTGCCGCCGGCGGTCTCCATCCCCTGGACGTGACCGCGCCGGGAGTTGAGATCCCCCATCAGGTCGCCCATGAACTGCTCGGGGGCGGTGATCTCGACGTTCATGACCGGCTCGAGCAGGGTCACGCCGGCCTCCTCCAGCGCCTTCTTGAAGGCGATCGAGCCGGCGATCTTGAAGGCGATGTCCGACGAATCGACGGTGTGGTAGGAGCCGTCGAACAGAACGACTCGAAAATCGACGATTGGATAGCCGGCCAGGAAGCCGTGCGTCCGGGCCTCCTGGATCCCCTTCTCGACCGAGGGGATGAAGTTCTTCGGGATGGCGCCGCCGTGCACGTCGTCCACGAACTCGAACCCTGAGCCGCGCGCCAGCGGCTCGAGGCGAATCCAGCAATCCCCGAACTGCCCGTGTCCGCCGGTCTGCTTCTTGTGCCGCCCCTGCGCCTCCGCCTTCCTCCGGATCGTCTCGAGGTAGGGGACTTTGGGGGCGTGCAGGATCGCTTCGACGCCGAACTTCTTCTTCATCTTGGCCAGCGCCACCTCGACGTGCAGGTCGCTGTTGCCCGACATGATCAGCTCGTGGGTCTGGGGGTCGCGCCGGAACCGGATGGTCGGGTCTTCCTCGACCAGACGCTGCAGGACGGCGGAGATCTTCTCCTCGTCGCCGCGCGACTTCGGCTGCAGGGCGAAGGAGATCGACGGCTCCGGGAAGGAGACGCGCGGGTAGACGATCGGGTGCGCCTTGTCGGCCAGCGTGTCACCCGTCCCCGTCTCCTTGAGCTTCGGCACGGCGGCGATGTCACCCGCCTTCACTTCGCTGACCGGCTCGGCCTCCTTCCCCTGCAGCACCAGGATCGATCCGAGACGCTCCTGGACGTCACGACTGGCGTTGTGCACCGTCGAGTCCGACTTGATGACCCCCGAGTAGACCCGGAACAGAGAGATCTTCCCGGAGTAGGGGTCGGCGATCGTCTTGAAGACGAAGGCGGAGTAAGGCTCGCCGGGGGTCGCCTGACGCTCGACCTGCTGGTGATCCTTGGCCGTTTCTCCCCGGTAGGGGGCCCGCTCGCCGGGGTGGGGCAGGTAGGTGACCAGGGCGTCGAGAATCGGGTGGGCGCCGATGTTCAGCAGGGCCGAGGAGCACAGGACAGGAAAGACCTTGCGCGCCTTGACCCCCCGGCCGAGACCGGACACCATGTCCTCCTGAGACAGCTCGCCCGTCTCGAAGAACTTCTCCATCAGGGTGTCGTCGACCTCGGCGACCATCTCCATCAGTCGACCGCGCGCCTCCTTGACGGCACCGGTGAGATCCGCCGGCACCTCCCGGACCGCGTGCCGCCCGCTCTCGTCCTTTTCGTAAAGGTAGCCCTTCAGGGTCACCAGATCGACCACTCCCGAGAAGCCCTTCTCCGAGCCGATCGGGATCTGGATCGGCACCGCCTGGCGCCCGAACGCCTTGCCGATTGATTCGAGAGCGCGGGAGAAGGAGGCGTTCTCACGATCGAGCTTGTTGACCACGAGAACGCGGGGCAGGTCGAAATCCTGGACGTAGCCCCACGCCTCCTCGGTCTGAACCTCGACACCCGCCACGCCATCGACCACGACGAGCGCCCCGTCCGCG
>DASTNM010000503.1:0-2108 GCA_035762745.1 Candidatus Polarisedimenticolia bacterium | reverse complement strand
TCTGATAAACTGGTCAGCTCGAAATGTGCCGAATCTGGAGGCGCGGCGTGGTGCCTATACGCAGAGGAGTCGCCAACCCCAAACGCAGGCTCCATCCCACCCGACTTTGACGAGCCGGGGGAGCCGAAAGGCACACATCTGGCAATGATTGCGCGGGGTTAGGCGATTCCGGCGCGAAGAGGTCGTGTTACTAGGCCGCCGAGGCGGTCTGGACGCCGTGGAAGCGCGGCGGCGCCGCGATCTTGAGCTTGTGCAGCAGCGCTTCCACGCCGTCGCGCAGTTCGGTGGTCTGGCGCACGACGGCCTCGCCGCGCTCGTACTCGACGACCTTCACCGTGTCGAGGAGCGCGCGCACGTTCCTCCAAGTCTGGCCGGTGCGGATCTCGGCGATGCGCTCGATGAGGAGCGCCAGCACACACAGTGACACGTGCGCGCTGATGCGGTGCGGCTTCCAGTGGAAGACCGGCCGGGTGCGCAGCCCGCTCTTGATGGTCCGCCAGCAGCTCTCCACGCGCATGAGTTGCTTGTAGCCGAGGGCGAGATCCTCGGCCGACAGCGTGTCGTCGTTCGAGGTGACCACCCACTTCCCGTCGAGCTTCTCTTCGGCGCGCACCGCGGCCCGGTCGATCTCGAGCGCGCCTCGGCGGGTCTGCCGCAGGTACCGCGCGTAACGCGGCGTGGAGAGGAGCTGGCAGGTCCGCTTCGAGTGATTCTCTCCGCGCTTCGGCTTCCGAAGCGACGCGAGCTCGCGCCCGAGATCCGCGAGCACCTCCTTGCGGTGGCTCCCCTGGCGCTCGGCCTCCTCGGGGTTCGAGCAGACGACGTAGCGCTGCCGCCGCTCACCGTCGCCGACCACGACCTCCTTCACGCGCAGGTTCTCGGCCACCACCTGGTAGCGGCCGGCGCGGGTGAGCACCTCCCGAGAGATCGCGTCGCCAGCGCGCATGCGCGCGGCCAGGATGTACTTCCCGCCGCCGAGCGAGAGCGTGCGGCGGTTCTCCTCCGAGTTCATCCCGGCGTCGCCCACGAAGACGCAGCGCCCGAGCCGCCAGCCCCGCAGGTCCTCCTTCACCTTCTCGACCGTGGTGACGTCGGTGGTCTGGCCGGGGAAGACCCAGGAGCGCACCGGCAGCCCGTCGCGCGTCACCGCCAGTCCCACCACGATCTGAGGAGCGTCGCCACGCCCGTTCTTCGAGTGCCCGCGCTTCCGCAGCGGCGGGTACTCCTTGCGCCCCGCGAGCTCGTTCCCGTGCTGGGCGATCCGGTCCTCCTCGTCTACCTCGAAGTGCAGGCTCGTCGTGTCGTAGAAGATGAGGTCCACGTCCGCCTTCATCAGATCGGCGGTGCGGAAGAAGATCTCCTTCTCCACCTGCTCCTTGTGCGCCTCCAGGAAGTCCATGGCGCGGTAGAGGTGCTCGAGCTCGAGCGTCTCCTCGCCGGGGAAGAACACCTCTTCGCCGAGCCACTGCTCCCGACGGTAGAGCTTCGAGCACGGCTCGTGGGTCCGGTTCGCCACCATCGCGAACAGCGCGCGCTCGAAGGGCTGGCGCGTGCCATGCCGCTTCGTGAGGCCGCCGATCACCTTGTCGATCCCGAGCTCGCGCCAGATCGCATCGACCGCGTGGACCGCGCCGTAGGGCCAGGCGTTGCGGATCCGCACGCCGGGCGCAGCCGCCATCGCTTCCTCTCCCGGAAACACGCGCAAAATGCTCTTCGCGAGGCGCTGCAGAGCCGCGTGATCGAGCTGGTCGGCGCGGCCGAAGTTGTAGACCACCTTCGCGACGGCGCAGCCCTTCTCCGCGTCCCAGACGTTCTCGGCGAGCTGGTAGTACTCGACCACCGAGCCGTCCTGGTTCTTCCGCCGGGTGGTGCGCAGGTACATGCCTAGGCATTCTGCGCCCATGGATTGCTACGTCAAGAGGCATGCACGCAGTCGTGTGCCTATGGTTTTCGGCTCCCCGCGCGCGCCAAGTGATCGATCTCACTGGATCCGACTGCCCAGGACACCCATCGGGCCGTCAAAGTCGGGGAAAACCGACGAACCACCGGCCGTTGGCGAACGAGCGAGCCCCAGGCGGACGCCGCGCCCTGGCCGCTGGCGCGACGCC
>DASTNM010000502.1:0-4896 GCA_035762745.1 Candidatus Polarisedimenticolia bacterium | reverse complement strand
GGCCAACCTGAAGCTGGTCAAGAGCGGCGCCCGTCACGAGCAGATCGAGGCGCTGGAGGCGCAGGAGGCCAGCCTCAAGGCGCTGCTCGAGAACTACAAGGTCGACGTGCAGCGCACGACGCTCGTCAGCCCGATCGCCGGGCGGATCGTCACCCCGCACGTCGAGGAGCTGTCCGGGATCTACCTCAAGCCGGGGCAGCGCGATCTCGTCGCGCAGATCGAGGACTCGCGCACCATCCGGGCCGAAGTGGAGGTGCCGGAGGAGGACGTCTCCGATCTACGCATCGGCTCGCCTGTGAAGGTGGCCACCTGGGCCTACCACAACGTCACCTTCCATGGCCGGGTCGTCAGCATCGCCCCGATCGCCGCCACCAACGACTCCGATTCGAGCAACGCGACGGTCTACGGACAGGGCCAGGGGACCGCCCAGGTGGCGATGTCGAACTCGACCTACAAGGTGGTGCGCGTGGTGACGGAGATCCCGAATCCGGACGGCCGGCTGAAGTCGGAGATGACGGGGTACGCCAAGATTGCGACCGGTTATCGCCCGGTGTGGGATGTCCTGTTCCGTCCGCTCATCCGGTGGTTCATGGTCGAAGTCTGGTACTGGATCCCGTAACGCCGGAAGCTGCCGATGCGCCCTTTCCAATTCATCTGTCTCACCCCACCGGGACTGACCAACCCTTCGATCGCCATCGCCGCCAGCCGGGCCGGCGAGCTCGGCGTCCTGGATCTCGAGCTGGCGGAGGATGCGCGCGATGCGTCGGCCGCCATCCTCACCCTGGCCCGCTACGGCAGGGGGCACCTCGGTCTGAGACTCGACGGCGGGCGTTCGGACCTCGTCGAACGGCTGACCCGCGCCCTTCCCGCGACGATCCGCACCGTCATCCTGACTCCGGGTGACCCGGACGATTTGCGCCGGCAGATGCCGGCCCTGCGGGGGCTCCAACTGACCCTGCTCCTCGAGGCGACGTCGCCCGAGGAGGCGGCTCTCGGCATCGATCTGGGGATGGACGGCCTGGTGGCCAAGGGGCACGAGGCCGCCGGACGGGTCGGCGAGGAGACGACCTTCATTCTCCTGCAGCGCCTCCTGGCCCGCCCCACCTTGCCGGTCTGGGCGCAGGGGGGAATCGGCCTGCACAGCGCGGCGGCGGCCCGCGTCGCCGGGGCCGCCGGCGTCGTCCTCGACTCTCAGCTCCTGCTCACCCGCGAGTCCCCCCTGTCACGTGCGGCGCGCCAGGTGATCGCCCGGATGGACGGCAGCGAGACCGCCTGCCTCGGGGGCGAGGTGGGGGAGAGCTGGCGCATCCACGATCGCGCCGGTCTGCGTCCGCCCGAGGAGCTGCGTGCAGTTGCCGCGGCGCTCGTCGACGATCCCCGGCCTCGGTCCGAGGTCCGGCGCGACTGGCGCGGGGCGCTCCGCGCACGCGCGGGCCTGGACGACGTGAAGCGAAGCCTCTTCGTCCTCGGCCAGGACGCCGGCCAGGCCGCCCCGCTGGCCGCCCGCTGCCGCACCGTCAGCGGGATCCTCGACGCCATGCGTCGCTCCGTCGACGCGCACGTGCGCGCGGCCCAGGCGCTGCGTCCGCTCGACGAGGGTTCCCCGCTGGCCCGATCCCACGGCACACGCTACCCGGTGGTCCAGGGTCCGATGACGCGCGTCAGCGACACCGCCTCCTTCGCCCTCGAGGTGGCGCGCGGCGGCGCGCTTCCCTTCCTGGCGCTGGCGCTGATGCGGGCTCCCGAGGCCGCCCTGCTGCTCGAGGAGACGCGGCGCAGGCTTGGCGATCGACCCTGGGGGGTCGGCATTCTCGGCTTCGTGCCGCTCGAGCTGCGCCGCGAGCAGCTCGAGGCCGTGCGCGCCTGCCGCCCCGCCTTCGCCCTGATCGCCGGCGGCCGCCCCGACCAGGCGAGCGAGCTGGAGAAGGAGGGCATCACGACCTACCTGCATGTCCCCTCGCCGGGGCTCCTGAAGCTCTTCCTCGAGAGCGGCTCACGACGCTTCGTCTTCGAGGGGCGCGAATGCGGCGGCCACGTCGGCCCACGCTCCAGCTTCGTCCTGTGGAACACGATGGTCGACACGATTCTCGAAGCGCTGCCGGCCGAGCAGGTGGCGGAGTGCCACGTGCTGTTCGCCGCGGGGATCCACGACGCCCTCTCCGCCTCGATGGTGGCGGCGCTGGCGGCGCCCCTGGCCGAGCGCGGCGCGCGGCTCGGCGTGCTTCTCGGGACTGCCTATCTCTTCACCCGCGAGGCGGTGGAGAGCGGGGCCATCGTCGAGGGATTCCAGAAGGCGGCGATCGAGTGCGCCCGCACGGTGCTTCTCGAGACCGGCCCCGGCCATGCCACGCGCTGCGTCGATTCCCCGTACGCCGGGAGTTTCGAGCGGGAGCGCCGGCGTCTCCTTTCGGAGGGGCTGCCGGCCGAGGATGTCCGCGCCCGGCTCGAGGAACTGAACCTCGGCCGCCTGCGGGCCGCCTCGAAGGGCGTGGACCGAGACCCGCGCCACGGCCAGGACCCCGACGCGCCGAAGCTCCGGCCGCTGACCCCCGACGAGCAGCGTCTGGAGGGGCTGTACATCATCGGCCAGGTGGCGGCGCTGCGCGGAGCGACGTGCCGTATCGAGGAGCTGCACCACGAGGTCTCGGTCGAAGGCTCGAAGCGCCTGGCACAATTCGCGGCCCCCCGCGCGGCGGGCGACGTCGCGCCCGAAACGGTCGAGAAGCCCTCCGACATCGCCATCGTCGGCATGTCCTGCCTGCTGCCGAAGGCACCCGATCTCTCGACCTACTGGGAGAACATCCTCAACAAGGTCGACGCCATCACCGAGGTGCCGCGGGAACGCTGGGACTGGCGTCGTTACTTCGACGCCGATCCGCGGGCAAAGGACCGCGTCTACTCGAAATGGGGGGGATTCATCGCGGACGCGCCCTTCGACCCGATGCGCTACGGCATGCCCCCGAACTCGCTCCCCTCGATCGAGCCGATTCAGCTTCTGACGCTGGAGGCGGCACGCGCCGCGCTCTCCGATGCCGGCTACCTCGACCGCCCTTTCCCCCGCCGCCGCACCTCGGTCATCCTCGGCGCCGGGGGGGGTGTGAGCGATCTCGGCAGTCAATATGCCTTCCGCTCCCTCCTGCCGACCTACCTCGAGGATCCACCGGCCGAGCTCCTGAACCGCCTGCCGCAGTGGACCGAGGACTCCTTCCCCGGCATCCTGCTCAATGTCGCAGCCGGCCGGGTGGCCAACCGCTTCGACCTGGGAGGCGTCAACTTCATCGTCGACGCCGCCTGCGCCTCCTCGCTCGCCGCCGTCTACCTCGCGGTGCAGGAGCTCGAATCGGGCCGCAGCGACATGGTGATCACCGGCGGCGCCGACACGGCGCAGAACCCGTTCATGTTCCTTTGCTTCAGCAAGACGCATGCGCACTCGCCGAGCGGCCGCTGCCGGACCTTCGACGAGAGCGCCGACGGCATCGCCATCAGCGAGGGGGTCGCGGTCCTCGTCTTGAAGCGCCTCGCCGATGCGGAGCGGGACGGGGATCGGATCTACGCCGTGATCAAGTCGATCGCCGGATCGAGCGACGGCCGGGACAAAGGGCTGACCGCGCCCCGCCCGGAGGGGCAGGCCCTGGCCCTCGAGCGGGCCTACGCCAAGGCGGGCGTCTCCCCGGCCACCGTCGGATTGATCGAGGCGCACGGCACCGGCACGGTGGCCGGCGACCAGGCGGAGGTCACGACCCTCAAGCGCGTCTTCGAGGCGGCGGGGGCGGAGCGCCAGGGATGCGCGGTCGGCTCGGTCAAGTCGATGATCGGCCACACCAAGTGCGCCGCGGGAGTCGCGGGGCTGGCGAAGGTGGCGCTGGCGCTGCATCACAAGGTCCTGCCGCCGACGCTCAACGTCGACACGCCGAACTCCCGCGCCGGCTTTCCCGAGAGCCCTTTCTACGTCAACAGCGAGCCGCGACCGTGGCTGCGCTCTCCGGTCGGCCCGCCGCGGCGCGCCGGAGTGAGCGCCTTCGGCTTCGGAGGCACCAACTTCCACGCCGTCGTCGAGGAGCACGCGCAGGAGATTCCCGGGCGCCGGCCCGCGCCGGCCGAGATCTGGCCCTCCGAGATCTTCCTGTGGCGCGGCCGGACGACCGACGAGATTCTCTCCGAGATCGAAAGTGTCGAAGCGTCCCTGGCACGCGGCGCGCGGCCCCTCTGCTCCGATCTGGCCTTCACCCTCTGGCTTCGGTCCCGCGAGCGCCAGGAGGCGGGGCTCACGCTGGCTCTCCTGGCCGGCTCGATCGACGACCTCGGGCGCCGCCTGGCGACGGCACGCGAGCGGCTGCGGGCCGGTGCCGCCTCGCTCTCCGACCCGACCGGAATCTACTTCGCGGCCTCCCCCTACGGCCGCGAAGGGAAGATCGCTTTTCTCTTCCCCGGTCAGGGATCGCAATACCCGGACATGCTCCGGGACCTGGCGATTCATTTCACGGAGGTGCGGGTGGAGTTCGAGCGCGCCGAGGCGGCGCTCGCCGGGCGCCTGCCGGAGCCTCTGGGGCGCCGCATCTTCCCCCCTCCGGCCTTCACGTCGGAGGAGCAGCACCAGCGCCAGCAGGCGCTCACCGCCACCGACGTCGCCCAGCCGGCGCTCGGCGCGGCGGGGCTGGCCATGCTCCGCCTGCTCGGCGCCCTCGGCGTGCGGCCCGACATGCTTGCGGGACACAGTTACGGTGAGTACGTGGCGCTGTGCGCCGCCGGTGTGTTCGACGCGGAGACCCTGGCGCTCCTTTCCAACGCCCGGGGTCGATCGATTCTCGAGGCGGCGCGCCAGGATCTCGGCACGATGGCCGCGGTCCCCGAGGGGGCGGAGCGCGTCGCCGAGATCCTCAAGCCGGTGGCCGAAAT
>DASTNM010000501.1:0-10620 GCA_035762745.1 Candidatus Polarisedimenticolia bacterium | reverse complement strand
CGTGGCGGCCGCCGCGGCACAGCGGATCACCGTCTCCGCCAGGCTGTCGGCCCCTTCCATCATGCCGATACAGCCGCGCAGCTCCCCGCGAACACGCAGCGTCACGAAGGCGTCCTGGCGCACGTGGAGACGCGCGGGCTGGGAGCCGATCTCCGGGCCGGGCAGCGCAGCCAGACACGCCTCGACGGCACGCCGGGCGAGCGCCAGCAGCGCCCGCTTCTCGTCCCGGCTGAGATGACGCAGAGGATCGCTCACGCTCGCCCCGGGGGTGCTCGGTCAAATCATCATGATCTTGTTGCGCAGGATGAGGATCTCCAGGGCGAGGGCCGCCTTGCTCAGGAGGCGCCGATACTGCTGGACGTCCGGGCCGGCGCTGGCGTCGGGTCCGCTGTCGGCATAGAGGATGACCGACGGACGGTCCTTGATGGTCAGAGGCAGGAGCAGCACGCGGGCCGGAGGCGGGCAGCCCAGGTCCAGGTAGAACTTGGCATTAGCCGGCAGATCGGGCACCGGTCCATAGAAATAATCGCCGCCGGATCGCAGAAAGACGAACAACGAGGGGTGGTCGAACGGCACGGTGACGTTGCGGATGCGCTCCGGAAGGAGCCCTTCGCCACGCCCGCTCCATCCCAGCACCCGCTCCTGCTGGACCACGAACAGCGCCACGCGACGGAAGTGCACGGCCGCGAAATCCAGGACGGCGTCGAAGATCTCATCACGGGTCTCGGCCGCCCGGAGCCTCGCCGAGATGCCTTCCAGGCTCACCGGGCCGTCGGAGCCGGGCGCCACGGCGTCGGCGGGCGCACGGCCGCTCTGCCGGCGGGCCGTGGGGGCCGTTGGAGGCTTCGCGGGCCCGCGGGGCGGCTGCCGGACGGGCTCGGGAAACTCCTCCGGGACCTCTTGCTGCGCCAGCCGCCACTGGTCGATTGAAGCGGGAAGAGGCTCGCCGGGATCCTGGGATGTCGTGGGGTCGGATCGACTGGTCACGAACGGCTGGTCGAACTCGTCGGCGTCGGCGTCGAGCGGCAGACCGTCGAGGCCCAGCTCGGGCCCCGCGCTCTTCGTTGCGGCGGGTGGGGGCTCGTGACGCAGCGGCGCCTTCGGGCGCGGCTCCGGGGATCCGCCGGCGACCGGAATGGTCCGGGTGGTCAGAGAGATGTTGTAGTAGCGCTCGATCGCCTTGACGATGCGATACTCGGTCGCCACGTACGGCTCGATCATCAGGCCGGTCAGGAAGGCAATCTCGTCGAGGGCGATCAGGTCCTTGGGGTCGCGCATGGCGAGGTGCAGCTTGCGCCCCTCGATGGCGATCGGGACGATGCGGTATTTCGCGGCCAGCTTCGCCGGGACGGCGGCGATGACCTGGGGGGCGATGCGCTCGAGACGCTGGGCCGGGGCGTAGCGCGTGCGCGAGATATCGGCGAGGTACTCGCCCATCGTGTCCTCGTCGACGTATCCCAGCTTGATGAGCGTCGTGCCCAGGCGCCCTCCGAAGAAGGCCTGGTCGTGCAGGGCCTTGGCCAGCTGCTCCTCCGTGACCTTTCCCTTGCTGCGCAGCCAGTCGCCCAGCTTCACCATCACCTCCGACGCGGGATGATCACAGACCCACGCGCCTCACGGCGCGTGGCAGCCCCCTCGAGCCGGACGGGCTAGCGGTGCCGGGAGGACTGATGGCGGCGTCCGTGACCGCCGCCGAACGGCCGGCGTCCACGAGAACCGGCATCGGCGTCGCCATCCGAGGCGCCCGGCGGTGCCGGCTCACCCTTCTCGATTCGCTTCTCCCGAAGCAGCGCTTTGCGGCTCAGGCGAATCCGGTCGCCGTCGACCTCGATCACTTTGACGGGGATCTCCTCGCCCTCCCGGATCTCGTCCTGGACCTCCTTGACGCGATGCTCGGCCAGCTCGGAGATGTGCAGCAACCCCTCGATTCCGGGGAGGATTTCGACGAAGGCGCCGAAGTTGACGATGCGGGTGACCTTGCCTGTGTAGGTTCTGCCGATCTCGGCTTCCGCCGTGATCTCCTGGATGATCTCGATCGCCTTCTTCGCCGAGGTCTCGTCGACCGAGGCGATGTTGATGCGGCCGTCGTCCTCGACGTCGATCTTGCAGCCGGTCCTCTCGATGATCGAGCGGATCATCTTGCCCCCCGGTCCGATCACCTCGCGAATCTTATCCTTGTTGATGCGGATCGTGAAGATACGCGGCGCGAAGGAGGAGATGTTGGCGCGCGGTGCGGTGAGCGTTCGGCCCATGACGTCCAGGATCGACAGGCGGGCGTCCCGTGCCTGCGCCAGGGCCTCCTGCATGATCGCCTTGCTGATCCCCTGGATCTTGATGTCCATCTGCAGCGCGGTGATCCCTTCCCGGGTGCCGGCGACCTTGAAATCCATGTCCCCGTAGTGATCCTCGACCCCGGCGATGTCGGTCAGGATGACGTAGGTGTCGCCTTCCTTGACCAGGCCCATCGCCGCCCCCGCGACCGCCGAACGCAGCGGCACGCCGGCGTCCATCAGGCAGAGGGAGCCGCCGCAGATCGAGGCCATCGAGGACGACCCGTTGGACTCGAGGATGTCCGACACCAGGCGGATGGTGTAGGGGAACTCGTCCTGACCCGGCATCAGCGGCAGCAGGGCCCGCTCGGCCAGGGCCCCGTGACCGATCTCACGACGTCCGGGGCCGCGCAGGAACTTGACCTCGCCGACGGAGAAGGGCGGGAAATTGTAGTGCAGCATGAAGCGCTTCTCCGACTCACCCTCCAGCCAGTCCAGGCGCTGCACGTCCTCGGAGGTTCCGAGAGTGCAGGTGACCAGTGCCTGGGTCTCGCCGCGCGTGAACAGGGCCGAGCCGTGGGTGCGGGGCAGGACGCTCGCCTCGCAGGTGACCGGCCGGATCTGGGTGCTGGCGCGATTGTCGAAGCGACGGTGGGCGCCCAGAAGCTCGCGGCGCGCAATCTTCTTGTGGAGATCGTGAAGTATCAGGGCCGTCTCCTGGCGGCGCAGCGGCTGATCCTCCGGGACCGACCGGATCTGCTCCTCCTCGATGGCCGCGACCTGCCGATAGGAGTCGATCTTCACCGGCACCTTCATCGCCTGGTAGAGGCGGTCGGTGCAGGCCGACTCAATCTGGCGGTAGAGCTCCTGGTCCAGCTCGCGGGGCTTCGCGACGCGCTTGGGCTTTCCGGACTGGCGGCGCATCTCTTCCTGCATCTCGACCAGCGTGGAGCAGTGCTGCTGGCCGAACCAGATCGCATCGAGCACCTCACGCTCGGAGACCTCGCTCGCCCCGGCCTCGACCATCACGACCTCGGTGGCGCTCCCGACCACGACCAGGTCGAGACGGCTGGCCTCCATCTGCTCGTAGGTGGGGTTCAGCACGTATTCCCCGTCCAGCAGTCCGACGCGCACCGCGGCGATCGGTGTCACGAACGGGATGTCCGAGAGGTGCAGGGCGGCCGAGGCGCCGGTGACGGCCAGCACGTCGGGATCGTTGGCCAGGTCGGCGGACAGGACCAGGGCGATGACCTGGGTCTCATACGACCACCCCTTCGGGAAAAGTGGTCGGACGGGGCGATCGATCAGCCGGGAGGTGAGCGTCTCCTTCTCGTTGGGGCGCCCCTCGCGCTTGAAGAAGCCGCCGGGGATCTTCCCCGCGGCGTAGGTATTCTCGCGGTAGTCCACCGTCAGGGGCAGAAAGCTGATCCCCGGCTTTTCGCGGCGCTCGGCGGTTGCGGTGACCAGCACGACCGTGTCGCCGTAACGCACGGTCACGGCGCCGTCGGCCTGCTTGGCGACTTTGCCGGTCTCGATGGTCAGTGTCCTGCCGCCGAACTCGATGCTGTGGGTCTTGGTCAAACGGTCCTCCTAGAACGGGTACGGGATGACCGCATGAGGCGATCTCTCCGTGGCCCGGGCCCCGGGAACTCGACACGCTCTCCGGGGACGGATGAGGGAAGGCACGAACGTGGTGCTGATGCCATGGCGCGGAAGCCGGCGGAGGACCTTCGGTTGAGCAGAGGGACTCGAGAGGGAGGGTATCTTGAATCTATGAATTATGAATGAGGCCTTGAACGATACCCTCGTACCCTTGTCCGACCCCTGGCCCGAGACTGGGTCTCCTGCGCCCGTCGACATGCGCGCGGTCGGTCGTTTGCGGGGATCCGGCCTTCCTATTTGCGGATCCCCAGTTTCTTGATCAGATCCCGGTACCGCTCCGTGTTCCTGTCCTTGAGGTAGTCGAGGAGGCGACGGCGGGTACCCACCATCTTGAGCAGGCCACGGCGGGAGTGATGATCCTTGGCGTGGGCGTTGAAGTGCTCCGTCAGATCCTCGATCCGCCGACTCAGGATCGCTATCTGGACCTCCGGAGAGCCCGTGTCCATCGGGTGGGTGCGGTACGACGTGATGATGTCGGTCTTGCGGTCCTTGGTAAGGGCCATACGACGATCCGTAGCCTCCCGTCGCGCGGGCAAACCCCACGCCACGCGCGGCACTCTAGCATAACCCGGTGATCCTGTAAAGCAGGGCGAGCTTGGTGGCCTCAAGTATTAAAGACAATTTGAGGCCTGATGATCGGTCGGGGTTCCGACGGGGCCGAGAGCAGAACCTCCCCGATGCCGACCAGAGACCCCTCCGGCCCTTTCAACCGGCAGCGGCCGGGAGGGAAGGGGGGACGGGGGGCGACGACTTCGTTGAAGCCGCACGGGCGGCCATGCCGGATGGCATGCGTTCCGGCGGCGGTGAGCGTCAGGGTCGGAAGGCCGAGAGGGATCTCCTCCATCGGCAGGAGGCGCGCCACGAGGTCTGGGCCGAGGCTCTTCATGTCGTCGGCGGGCAGAGCGTCCTCGACCCGGAACGGGCCCGCGGCCAGACGACGCAGACTCCTGAGGTGCGCGCCGCAGCCGAGCAATTCGCCCAGGTCGTGCGCGAAGGAGCGCAGATAGGTCCCGGCGGAAACCTCGGCTTCGAATTCCACGATGTTCCCCGCAAGGCCAAGCAGATCAATCCGTCGAAAAGTGACCAGGGCCGGCTGGGGAGAAACGGGCCGGTGACGGCGCGCGAGGCGGTACATCGGTGTTCCGTGCACCTTCTTGGCGGAGAAGGAGGGTGGCACCTGCTGCACCGTGCCCATGAACTGCCGAAGCGCCTGGGCGATATCGGCCGTCTCCACGCGCACCGGCCGCGCCGGCCCGGTCGGTGATCCGTCGCGATCGTACGTGTCGGTGTCGATTCCCAGCTGCAGCGAGCCCCTGTAGGTCTTGTCGACCCCCGAAAGGAACGTGGCGAGCCGGGTCGCCTTGCCGATCATGAGCACCAGAAGACCGGTGGCCATCGGGTCGAGCGTCCCGGCGTGACCGATCCGCCGTTCACCAAGGGCCCGGCGCGCGGCCGCCACGACGTCGTGAGAGGTGGGCCCTTCCGGCTTGTCGACGAGGATGACCCCGTGCAGGTCCCGAGTCACTCTTCCTCCTCGCTCCGCGCTCCGCCCTCCTCCAGGCGCGTCTGTTCCTCGTCGTGGATCTGTCGTAGGGCACGCTCGATGCGCTCGCCTCGATCCAGCGAGTCGTCGAACTCGAAGGTGATTTCCGGGGCGTGCTTCAGGCGGAGCGTTCGAAAGAGATTGCGCCTCATGAACCTCGAGGCGCTGTTGAGGGCCTTGAGCGAGTCCTCTCGAGCCTTGTCGTCGCCCAGGACGCTCACGAAGACCCGAACGTTCTTCAGGTCGGGGCTGACCGAGACGCCGGTGATGGTCACGAACCCGATGCGCGGATCACGCACCTCGCGCAGGAGGAGGCGGGCGATCGCGTCCTTGAACTGGTCGGACACCCGGTCCGTGCGCGTGCTCATGTCGAGTTCCTCAGGAAAGGTATTCCACTTCGCAGCTGAGGACTTCCCCCGGAACGCGCTGCGCCACCTCGCCCTCGATCGAAGCGAAGGTCTGCTCCAGGGGGATCCGGGCCGATGCGATGCTGACGATGCCGAGAGTGGCGCGCTGCCACAGATCCTGATGATCGAGCTCGGCCACGGCCACATTGAACCTGTCACGGAGCCGATCCTTGAGGCTGCGGAGGACCTGTCGCTTCTCCTTGAGAGAGGCGACGCCGGGCAGGTGAATCTGGATGACGCAGAGGCCGACGTTCACGGCGGGCCGTTCCACGCGCTCAAAGACTCTTGGCCGCGACCTTGTCGATCCGGAAGGCTTCGATGACGTCGCCGACCTTGAGATCGTTGTAATTGGCGATGCCGATGCCGCACTCGTAGCCGGCTTTGACCTCGCTGGCGTCGTCCTTGAATCGTCGGAGCGAACCGACCTTCCCGGTGTGCACGACCACGTTGTCGCGCAGGAGCCGCAGGTCGGCACTGCGCGTGATGCGGCCGTCGGAGACCATGCAGCCGGCGATCGCTCCCATCTTGGGCACCTTGAAGATCTGCCGCACTTCGGCGCGTCCGAGGTAGACCTCCTTCGCCTCGGGCTCGAGCAGGCCGACCATGGCGTTCTTGATCTCGTTGGTGATGTCGTAGATCACCGAGTGCAGGCGGATGTCGACCTTCTCCTTGTCGGCAAGCTCCTGGGCACTGCGCTCCGGGCGGACGTTGTATCCGATGATGATGGCATTGCTCGCGGAGGCCAGGTGCACGTCGGTCTCCGTGATCGCCCCGGACCCCGCATGGATGACTCTGATCTTGACCTTGTCGGAGGGCAGGTCGTTGAGTGTCTTCGTGAGCGCCTCGACGGAGCCCTGAACGTCCGCCTTCACGACCAGCGGCAGCTCCTTGACCATCCCCTCCTTGATCTGCTGGTAGAGGTGATCGAGGGTGAGCCGGGACGATTTAGCCATCGCCTCCTGGCGCAGCTTCTGCTGCCGGAAGGCGCCGATCTGCCGCACCTTCCACTCCTCCTCCAGGACCTGGAACAGATCACCGGCCTTGGGAACCCCTTCGAGCCCGAGAACCTCCACGGGGATCGAGGGGCCGGCCTCGCGCACTCGATGCCCGAGATCGTCGAACATCGCCCGCACCTTGCCGTGCACCGCCCCTGCGATGAACGGATCCCCCACGCGCAGCGTCCCCTTCTGGACCAGAATCGTCGCCACCGGACCGCGGGACTTGTCGAGACGCGCGTCAAGGACGGTGCCGGACGCCTGTGTCGAGGAGTCCGCCTTCAGGTCGGCAATGTCCGCGACCAGAAGCAGCATCTCCAGGAGCTCGTTGATCCCGGTCTTCAGCTTGGCGGAGACCGGGACCGCCACGACGTCCCCGCCCCAATCCTCGACCAGGAGGCCCTGATCGGAGAGCTGCTTCTTGACCCGGTCGAGATTCGCACCGGGCTTGTCGACCTTGTTGATCGCCACCACCATCGGGACCGCGGCGGCCCGGGCGTGGTGGATCGCCTCGATGGTCTGCGGCATGACTCCGTCGTCGGCGGCTACCACGAGGACGACGATGTCCGTGACGCGCGCTCCGCGGGCGCGCATCATCGTGAACGCCTCGTGGCCCGGCGTGTCGATGAAGGTGGTGCCCCGATCCTTGCGGCGGATGTGGTAGGCCCCGATGTGCTGCGTGATCCCGCCGGCTTCGCCGGCAGCGATGTTCGATTCACGGATCGCGTCGAGCAGCGAGGTTTTCCCGTGGTCGACGTGCCCCATGATGGTGACCACCGGATCACGCGGCCTGAGGTTCGCCGGGAGCGCTTCCTGGGCCTCCTCGCGCGCCACCGCCTCCTCGAAGCTGACGATCTTGGCGTCGTACCCGAATTCGCGCAAGATCTCGCTCGCCACCTTCGTGTCGAGAGGCTGGTTGATCGTCGCGAGGATTCCCCGCCCGATGAGCTTGGTGATGATGTCCTTGGCCTTCCTGTCCATCTTCTCCGAGAGCTCCTTGACCGTCACCCCCTCGGTGATGGTGATGTCCTTGAGGATCTCCGGGATTGCCGGAGCCACAGGTGTCACGGCGCGCTGGGGAGGCGGGGGAGTCGCGACCGGCTCCGGCCGCGGGACGTGCAACGAGCCGCTCGCGACCGCGGCGCCGCCGGCGGGGCGCTTCAGCGGCTGGCCGGGCATCGGGCGGTAGACAGGGCGTGCGGTGGTCAACGGCCTGGAGCCGGGTGCCACACCCGCCGCGGACGAGGTGGGGCGGGCTGGGGGCGCTGCGGGGCCGCTGCCGGGACGCGCCAGCGGAGCCGCGGGTCGTGGGCCCGTTCCCGTTGCCTGTGACGTCGTGGGGCGCTGAGTGGTGGAGGTCGGTCGAGGCCCCACGGCCGGTCCACCTCTGGGGATCGGGGGGCGAGGCGCCGCAGGGCCGGTGGTGCCCGATGCGCCGGGTGCGGCCGGGCGAGCCGTCGCAGGCGGCGTCGTCCTGGCCGCGGCGCCGGACCCCCTCACGGGCGCTGAGACAGGGCGGGGAGATGAGGTCGGGCGCGCCATGGGAACGCTGCCCTTGCCGGCCGGAGTCGCGGGAGATTGCGCCGCCGGGCCGTGTGCCGCAATCCGCGAGGTCGGAGTTCCTGCCGGCTGCTTCGCGGCAGGTGCGACTTTAGCCTTGTCGGCTGGCGAGGCGGGTGCCCGGGCCGCTTTCGTCCGCGCAGCGGTGGCACCGGTCGCATGGCCATCGGGAGAATCCTTCCCGGCGGGGATCTTCTTGGCGCCCGGGGCCGCGGAGATCTTGGCTGAAGGGAGCTTTAGCCCAGCCGAAGCCGAGGCTCGCAGCCTGGCCGCGGACTCGTCGTCCACGGTGCTCAAATTGGTCTTGGCCTCCACCCCCTGCGTGTGAAGCAGGGCTATCACTTCGGAGACCTTCAGATTCAACTCCTTGGCGAGCTGACCAACCCGAATCTTCGCCATCTACTCGTCCTCCCGGTGCTCTTGAGTCCCGCCGTCCCCGTGGTCGGGCGCGGGAGAGGGCCGGAGCGGGTCGTGATCCTCGGCCGCCAGAGGCTCTCCCTCGGCACCTTCGCCGGCCGACGGTTCCACCTCGTCCTGCCCCTGCAGTCCGGCCTCCGTATCCTCAAGAGCCGCCTGGTCCTCGCCGTTGCCGGAACCGGCCTCGGCGACCCCCTTGGCGCTCTCCTCCGCCCGAGTGGCCTCCTCGGCCAGGGCCGCCTCCTCGGCGACCCGCGCTTCTTCGGCCGCCCGCTCGGCCGCCTCCGCGGCCGCCTGCTCGGCTTGCAGCGCCGCGGCGGCCTCGCGCTCCGCCCGGTCTCGCAGGCCCAGCTCGGCCGAGGCGATGATCTTCTCGGCCGTCTTCGGCCCGATTCCCTGGACCTGGGTCAGACCTTCGACCTGGGCCGCCACGATCATATCGAGGTTGCGAAAGCCCCCTTCCATCAGTCGCTGGATCGTCTTCTCGCCGACGCCTTCCAGGCTTTCCATCTCTCGAGCGTCACGAGCCATCCGCTCGATCTCCGCCTCGACCTCCTTCTTCTTTTCCTGCTCGCTCTTGATGTCGATCTTCCAGCCGGCGAGGCGGGAGGCCAGGCGGACGTTCTGGCCCTTCTTGCCGATGGCCAGAGAGAGCTGCTCATCGTCAACGACGACCTCGAGCGCCTTGGTCTCGGGATCGGTCAGCTGGACCCTGTTGATCTTCGCCGGGTTGAGGCTGTTCGTGACGAACGTGCTGACATCGTCCGAGTATTGCACAATGTCGATCTTCTCGCCGCGCAGCTCGCGGATGATTGACTGGACGCGCGATCCCTTCATCCCGACGCAGGCGCCCACCGGGTCAACGTCGCGATCCTTCGAACGGACCGCGACCTTGGCGCGATCGCCCGGGTCGCGCACCGCGCGCTCGATGGAAACGGTGCCGTCATAGATCTCCGGCACCTCCATCTCGAACAATTTCATGAGGAGCCGCTCGTCGGTGCGGGAGATGATGACTTGGGGCCCCTTGGCGTTTCGATCGACGTCGACGATGATGGCTCGGACGCGATCGCCCTGGCTGTAACGCTCTGCCTTGGACTGCTCCTTCTTGGGAAGGAGCGCCTCGGTTCGCCCCAGGTCGACAACGATATTGCCCCGCTCGAAGCGCTTCACCACGCCGTTGATCATCTCGCCGACCCGTCCTGCGTATTCCTTGTAAATGTTGTCCCGCTCGGCCTCGCGCACCTTTTGAAAGATGATCTGCTTGGCCGCCTGAGCCGCGATGCGCCCGAGTTGCATCAACTCCTCGCGGGGCTTGGGGATTTCGATGACCCCCTCCTCGGTGGCAGGGAGAGCCAGATCCTCCGCCTCGACGGGGCTGACTTCGAGATCCGGGTTCGTGACCTCCTCCACGATCTTCTTGCGGGCGAAGACAGCGAGCGACCCGGTATCCCGATCGAAGCGGGCCCCCAGGTCCTCCTTGGTCCGGAAATACTTCTTGGCAGCGGCGGCGTAGGCGTCCTCGACGGCCTGAATGATGATATCGACCTCGATCCCCTTCTCCCGCCCGACCTGCTCGATGGCCTGAAAAATCTCGTTGCTCATGCTTGGCGTCCTCTCGCCCGGGCCTGATCCGGGCTGCTAGATCTCCACCTCGAGTCGTGCCTTGGCGACCTGTTCCCTCGGGATGGCGATCTCCTCATCCCCCTCAAGGGTCAGGCGAACCGACCCGTCGACAATCCCCCTGAGCCTGCCGATGAAGTGTCGCC
>DASTNM010000500.1:0-8103 GCA_035762745.1 Candidatus Polarisedimenticolia bacterium | reverse complement strand
GCGGGGCGTGTTTGCTACGCTTCACAGATGCGCGGTCTGAAGAACCCCCTCAAACCCCTGCCGATCCTCTCGCCCGAGGCGGAGGAGAAGGTCCACCGCGCCTCGATGAAGATGCTGCGGGACCACGGTGTCGTGTTCGAGGAGCCGCGCGCCCTCGACCTGTTCCGCAGGGCAGGCGTCAGGGTGGACGACGCCGAGCAGCGCGTCTACATGCCCCCGGAGTTCGTCGAGGAGCAGATCCGCAAGGCCCCGTCCCAGTTCACCATCAGGGCGCGCAACCCGTCCAATGACGTGCTGATAGGCGGCGACAACCTGGTGCTCGCACCGGTGAGCGGCCCGCCCTTCGTCATGGACCGCGAAGCGGGGCGCCGCGACGGCACCGTCAAAGACCAGCAGAACTTGATCAGGCTGTGCGAGGTGATCGAGGTGATGCACCACGGCTGCCCGGAGGTGGCCGTCAAGGACCTGCCGGTGGAGACGCGCCATCTGGACATGCTCTACGACCAGGTGCGGCTGAGCAGCAAGGGGATGATCGGCGATGCCTGGAGCGCGCTGCGCTCGCTCGACCACATCGAGATGATGGGGATCGTCTTCGGCGGCCGGGAGAAGATCCTCGACGCGCCCGTGCTGATCGGGGTCATCAACTCCAACAGCCCGCTACGCTACGACTCCAACATGGCGGAGGGGTTGATCGAGTATGCCGCGGCCGGGCAGGTGAACATCATCACGCCGTTCATCATGGCGGGGGCGACGAGCCCGGTGACCCTGGCGGCGGCGGTGGCGCAGCAGAACGCCGAGGCGCTGGCGGCGGTGGTCCTGGCTCAGATGGTGCGACCCGGGGCCCCGGTGATGTACGGCTCCTTCCTGACCGGTCTCGAGATGCGCACCGGCGCTCCCGCCTTCGGGCGCGCGGAGGCGGCGCTCGGGATCCTCGGCTCGGCGCAGATGGCGCGGCGCTACCGGCTGCCCTGCCGCGGCGGCGGGGTGCTCACCAACTCGAAGATCCCCGACCACCAGGCCGGACAGGAGAAGATGAACTCCCTCTGGCCGCTGATCCTGGGCGGGGTGCACTACGTGCTTCACGCCGCCGGCTGGTCCGACGGCGGGCTGACCGCCTCCTTCGAGCAGATCGTCATCGATGCCGAGATGCTCGAGATGATGGGCCGCTTCTTCGCCGGGGCGCCGGTCGACGACGACACCCTGGCTCTCGACGTCATCGCCCACGTGGGGGCGGGGGGACATTTCCTGGGCGAGGAGCACACCCGCAAGCACTTCAAGACCGAGTTCTACTTCCCGCAGCTCGCCGACACCGAGGCCTACGAGAGCTGGGTCAAGAAGGGGTCGAAGGACGCCTACGAGCGGGCCACCGAGCGCTGGAAGAAGCTCCTCGAGAGCTACCGGGAGCCGAGGCTCGACCCGGCCGTCGACGAGGCGCTGCGCGAGTTCGTCTCCCGGCGCAAGCGCGAGATCGAGGCGACGCTTTAGGAGCCTGTCCGGGAGAACGCCCCGGCCGTCCGCGCCGCCGCCCGCCGCCGCCCGATCCAGTAGACCAGCGCGCCCCCTCCGACGTTCAGGAGAGTGAGCCCGATCACCTTGGCCACCGCCAGCCCCTTGTGGGTCTCGTCCGGGGCCGGGAAGACCGACAGGATGATGCCGACGCAGGTGGTCAGGAACCCGACCGAGCCGAGCAGGATGGCGATGGGGCGCCCGCCCGGCACGCGCATCACCTCCGGTCCGGCCGGCTCCCGCTGCAGCCTTATGGCCGAGGCGAACAGGAAGAGGAACGGCAGCAGCAGGGAGATCACCGTCATGCTGACCAGGATGTTGTAGGCGCCGCGCACGCTCGTCCCGGCCTGACCCAGGAAGACGCAGAGCACCGTGATGATCGCCTCCGTCCACAGCGCCACGTGCGGGGTGCGCCATTTCGGGTGGAGGCGGCCGAAGCTCTCCGGCAGGAAGTGGTCGATGCCGGCGACGAACGGCAGGCGGGCCGTCGACCCGAGCCAGGCGCCGACGCTGCCGAGGGCGCTGACGGTGATCAGCGCGGCGGCGAAGGGCGTCAGGCGGTCCAGCCCGAGACGGTGGTTGGCGGCGACGATCGCCTCCATGACCCCCTGCAGGCTGCTCACATCGCCCGCCGGCAGCGCCACCAGGACCGAGGCCGTCCCGAGGATGTACATCAGGGCGATGAGCGGGGCGGAGGTGAAGATCGCCCGCGGGATCGTCCGGCGCGCGTCCCGGATCTCCTCCCCCATGAACGAGGCGGATTCGAACCCGGTCAGGGCGAAGGCGATCGTGGACCAGAAGATCAGATCCCGCAGGTGGAGTCCCGGGACGAGCGTCGCGCGGCTGAATTCGCTCACCGATCCCAGGCGCGACCAGGCGACGACCCCGATCCCCATCAGGAAGAGGGTGGCGATCCAGCGGGCGTGGGCCCCGACGTTGTTGAGCCGCTTGCCGATCTGCAGGCCGACCAGGTTCATCCAGGTCCCCAGCGCCAGCCCGGCGAGGGAGGCCAGGATGAAGTAGGCCTGGCTGGTCGACAGGTGACGCCAGTGCTCCCCGCCGATGTAGAGCGCGTTCGCCGCGGCGAAATAGAGCACCCCCGGGAAGTAGGGGAGATTGCTCATCCAGTAGGTCCAGCCGGTCATGAACGCCGCGAAGTCGCCGAAGGCGCGCTTGCTCCAGACGTAGATCCCGCCCTCCTGGGGATAGCGCGAGGAGAGCTCGACGACGCAGAAGGCGAGCGGGAGAGACATCGTGACGCAGGCGACGAGCCACATGACGATGGAGCTCGGGCCGGCGGCGGCCGCGGTGGCGACCCACTGGAGGTTGACCCCGGCGGTGATGAAGTACAGGACGACGTCCCGGAACCCCATCGCCTGCCGCAGGCCGGACCTGGTCTCCTCCTGGGTCGTGGGCAATGGTCCCTCGGGCGTCCCACCGCGCCGTGCCGCGGAGCGCGACGGCCGATTGCGCGGTGTGGGCCGCCGAGTCTAGCCAACGCCCGGGGCCCGGCGCAACACATATAGATGTAAACTGCGCGCCGCCCCGGGCGGGGGCTTGACACGAAAGCGGGCAGGCCCTATCCTACCGACCGGTCGGTAGGTAGCCGTGCGGCCGCCCCGGCTTCGCAGCGCGGAGGGATGGAGTGAAGACCAGGGCACGGCAGGACCGTCCGACCCGCCAGGCGCAGATCCTGGAGACGGCGGCGCGGATCTTCTGCGAGAAGGGGTTCGACAAGGCTTCGATGGGCGACATCTCGTCCGCCATGGGGCTCACGAAGGCGGGGGTGTACCACCACATCCGCAGCAAGGAGGATCTGCTGTACCGAATCATGTCGTACGGCATGGACCTGTTCGAGCAGAAGGTGCTCAACCGCGTCAAGGACATCCCCGATCCGCTCGAGAGGCTGCAGGCGACGCTCAAGGGACACGTCCTGCTGATCACCCGCGACCGGCCGAAGGAGATCACCGTCATCCTGCACGAGAGCAATGCCCTCAAGGGCCGCCTGCGCGACCGCATCGACGCCCGCAAGAGGCGCTACGTCAAGTTCCTCGAGAAGACCTGCCGCGAGCTGGTGAAGAGCGGCCGAGCCCGCCCGGTCGATCCGGCGGTGGCCGCCTTCGCGCTGCTCGGGATGATCAACTGGATCTACCAGTGGTACCGCCCCGGAGGGCGGCTGAGCGACGAGCAGCTCGCCGAGGGGCTGGCCGACCTGCTGCTGCGCGGCTTCCTGGCGCAGCCGGCCGGGGCCTGAGCCGCGTCGGCCGCGGAGGGAGGGTGGATGAAGACGACGCATGAGGTCGGGATCGTCGGTTACGGCGCCTATGTCCCGCGGCCGCGCATCGGCGCCCGGGTGATCGCGGCCGCCTGGGGGAAGGACGAAGCCGGAAGGCTGCCGGTGCGCGAGAAATCGGTGCCATCGCTCGACGAGGACACGATCACCATGGCGATCGAGGCGGCCCGGGGGGCCGTCGCCCGGGCCGGCGTCGATCCCGGACGCATCCGCGCCGTCTGGGTCGGGACCGAGTCGAAGCCGTACGCCGTCAAGCCGTCGAGCACCGTCGTCGCCGAGGCGCTGGGCGCCACGCCGTGGGTCAGCGCCGCCGATCTCGAATTCGCCTGCAAGGCCGGCTCGGAGGCGATGCAGGTCGCCTGCGCCTTCGTCGGCTCCGGCATGGCGGAGTACGCCATGGGGATCGGCATGGACGCGGCGCAGAGCAAGCCGGGGGACCACCTGGAGTTCACGGCGGCCGCCGGCGGGGCCGCGTTCCTCTTCGGCCCGGCGACCGAGGCGCTGGCGCGCGTCGAGGCCTCGCAGTCCTACGTCACCGACACTCCCGATTTCTTCCGCCGGCAGCACCTGCACTACCCCGAGCACGGCAACCGCTTCACGGGCGAGCCGGCCTATTTCCTGCACTCGCGCGCCGCCACGGGCGGGCTCCTGCAGGCGCTGGGGCGCAAGGCGTCCGATTACCGCTGGGCGGTCTTCCACCAGCCGAATCCGAAGTTCGTGCGCAAGATCGCCGCCGAGTTCGGCTTTTCCGAGGAGCAGATCGCTCCGGGGGCCGTGGTCGATCGGATCGGCAACACCTACTCCGGCGCCTCGCTCCTTGGCCTGGCCGCCATCCTCGATGTGGCGCGCGCCGGGGAGCGGATCTTCTTCTGTTCCTACGGCTCGGGAGCCGGCAGCGACTCGTTCTCGTTCGTGGCGACGCCGCGGCTGGAGGAGGTCCGGGAGGCCGCGGCGTCGGTCGACGACTATCTGACGCGGCGCCACGAGATCGGCGACTACGGGCGCTACCTGAGGATGTCCGGCAAGATCCGTCTTCTTTAACGTCGCGGCACGCCAGGCGTGCCCTTCCGAGGGCGAGGCTCCATGCGAGAGGTCAGCATCATCGGTATCGGGCAGACGGCGGTGGCGGAGCACTGGGACAGGTCGATCCGCGATCTGGCGGTGGAGGCGGTCGGGGAGGCGCGCCGCGACGCCGGGGTCGAGAGGGTCGACGCGCTCTACGCCGGCAACATGCTCTCGGGCGAGCTGGCCGGCCAGGAGAACCTGGCGACCCTGATCGCCGACGCGGCGGGGCTGCTGCCGGTCGAAGCCATGAAGATCGAGGCGGCCTGCGCCTCGGGCGGGGCGGCGCTGCGGGCGGCCTACCTGGCGGTCGCCTCGGGGGCCCACGACTACGTCCTGGCGGTCGGCGTCGAGAAGATGACCGACCTGTTGACCGACGGGGTGACGGCGGCGCTGGCCACCGCCGCCGACGCCGACTACGAGGCGGGGCACGGCATCCCGTTCGTGGCGCTCAACGCCCTCCTCATGCGGCGCTACATGCACGAGCACAAGGTGCGGCACGAGGAGTTCGCCCCCTTCTCGATCAACAGCCACCGCAACGCGGCGCAGAACCCGCGCGCCATGTACCGGCAGGAGATCAGCGCCGAGGATTTCGCGCGCTCGCCTCTGGTGTCCGATCCGATCAACATTCTCGATTCCGCCGGCATCTGCGACGGCGCCGCGGCGCTCCTCCTGGCGCCGTCGTCCGAGGCGCGGCGGGCCCGGCGCCCGCCGGTGCGCCTCGCCGCCTCCGCCTGCACCACCGACACGGTCGGTCTCGCCGAGCGCAGGGACCCGCTGGTCTGGCAGGCGGTCGCCGACTCGGCCCGCCTGGCCTACGCCCAGGCGAAGATCGGCCCGAAGGACATCGACCTGTTCGAAGTGCACGATGCCTTCAGCATCGTCTCGGTCCTCAGCCTCGAAGCCTGCGGCTTCGCCGATCGGGGCAGCGCCCTGAAGCTGGCCGCCGAGGGGCGCATCGCCCGCGAGGGGGACATCCCGATCTGCACCCTGGGGGGGCTCAAGGGGCGCGGCCACCCGGTCGGCGCCAGCGGCGCCTACCAGGCGGTCGAGGTGGTCCTGCAGCTCCGCGGCGAGGCCGGCGGGCTCCAGATCAAGGGGGCCCGCACCGGCATGGCGCAGAGCGTCGGCGGCTCCGGCTCGGTCGCGATCACCCACATCCTGCAGGTCTAGGAGAAAGAGCATGGAACTGCCCCGCTATCACCGGATGCGCCGGACGCTTTACCGGCTCGAGGGAAGCGCCTGCGGCGCCTGCGGCGGCCGCTTCTTCCCGCCGCGCGCCGTCTGCCCGGCGTGCAAGAAGGGAGATCTCGCGCCGCACCGCTTCAGCGGCCGCGGCACCCTCTACTCCTACACACGTGTCACGCAACCGCCGCGCGGCTTCGCGTCGGTCGCGCCGTACGACGTCGGCATGGTGCGGCTGGAGGAGGGTCCGCTGATCTCCGCCCAGCTCACCGACACCGAGGGGATCGAGCTCACGATCGACATGCCGGTCGAGATGGTGACCCGCACCCTCCGCGACAGCGCCGAGCACGGCTTCATCGTCTACGGCTACAAGTTCCGTCCGCTCTTGCGGGAGCTCCGGCCGAGGCCGTGAGTCGCGCCGAGCGGGTCGTGACGATCCTCGAGGCCGCCTCCCTGGTGCGGGACGGCATGGCGGTCGGGCTGTCGGGTTTCTCCTACCAGAACCCGCCGATGGCGCTGGTGCGCGAGATCATCCGCCGCCGGGTGAAGGACCTGACGATCATCTCGGGGCCGACCTCCGGGATCGAGACCGACCTTCTGATCGGGGCCGGCTGCGCGCGGCGCGTCGTGAGCGCCGGCGTCGCCTTCGAAGGGGTCCTGCCGATCGCCCCGGCCTTCCGGCGCGCCGCCGAGATGGGCGAGATCACCGTCTGGGAGTGCGACGAATGCCTCTGGCACCTGGCGCTCAAGGCGGGAGCCTGGGGGCTGCCGCACGTTCTCTGGCGGGGCGGGGTCGGCACCTCGATCCCGGAGTTGAACCCCGACCTGCCGGAGGTCGAGGAAGGCGGGCGCCGCTACCTCGAGGTGCCGCCGATACGACCCGACATCGTCTTTCTGCACGCGGCCGAGGCCGACGCGTACGGCAACGTCCGGGCGGCGCGCGAGGCGTACCTGGGCCGCTCGTTCGCGGAGCGGGCGCTGGCGCTCGCCTGCCGCGGCCCGGTCGTCGCCTCGGTCGAGCGTCTCGTCCCCGCCGAGGAGGCGGTGCAGAGCCCGGAGCGGACGCTCCTGCGCGGGGCGCTCGTGGCGGAGGCCCCCTGGGGAGCGCACCCGGGCGGGGTCAGCGGCCGGATCGTCCCCGACCTCGAGCACTACCGCCTGTACGCCGCCGCCGGGGAGGCGCGTCGCCGGGGGGACCCGCAGCCGTACCAGGCCTATCTCGAGCGGCACGTCTACGGCCCCGAGCACCACGACGACTACGTGCGCCTGATCGGCGCCGCGCGCTTCGAGGCGCTGCGGATGGGGGCGGCGTGAGCGGCCCGGGCGGCGACCTGGCGCGTCTTCTGACCTGCGTCATGGCGCGCGAGCTGCGCGACGGGGAGGTGGTCGCCTTCGGCCTGCACGCCGAGCTGCTCCTGGCAGCGGCGCTCCTGGCGCAGCGGCTGCACGCTCCCAACCTGGTGATCCGGCACGGCCTGCGCGTCGAGCGCGCGGCGGCCCTGGGCCCTGCGGCCTGGACCGACGATCGCCGTGATCGGTCGTACGAGGCGATCGAGTACCTCGAGGGGCACGACGCCATCCTCGATGTGGCCGCCGCCCCTTCGCCGCTGCGTTTCTGCGATGTCTTCCTGGTCGGGGGGATGCAGATCGACCGCGAGGGAAGCACGAACCTGATCGGCATCAAGGGACAGGACGGACGGATGAAAGTGAGAGGACCGGGATCGATCGGCACCACCTCGATCGGCACGCTGGCGCGCCACATCATCCTCTTCTCGGCCGAGCACACACCGCGCCGCTTCGTCGAGCGGGTCGATTACGTCTCGGTTCCGGGCTGGCGCCGGCGCGCGGCGGCGGGGCTCGAGGGGGGGCCGGCGCTCTGCGTCACTCCGCTGGCGGTCCTGGACTTCGCGGACGGGGCGATGCGTCTGCGCTCGGTCCACGCCCACGTGACACTCGAGGAGGTCAGGCGGCGCACCGGCTTCCCCCTGCCGCCCGAGGGGCCGGTCCCGGTCACGCCGCCCCCCGGCGCCGACGAACGCCGGGCGCTGGAGGTGATC
>DASTNM010000499.1:0-3844 GCA_035762745.1 Candidatus Polarisedimenticolia bacterium | reverse complement strand
CGCCTACGGCTTCGGATGGCGCGAGGCCCTCGACATCCTTCTGATGTCGGTGCTGATCTACCAGATCGGGCTCCTGCTCAAGGGCACGCGGGCGCTGCAGACGCTGACCGGGTTCCTCCTGGTGGTTCTCGCCTACTGGGTGACAGCCCCCGACCGGCCGCTGCATCTCCGCACGGTGCACCGGGTCCTGAGCAGCGTCCTGTTCTACGCGCCGTTCGCCATCATCGTCCTGTTTCAGACCACGATCCGGCGCGCCCTCGCGCACCTGGGGCGAACGCCGCTCTTCCGCACCGCCTACCAGGAGATGACCGAGAGGATGCTCGACGAGATCGTCGGCGCCGCCGCCGACCTGGTGGCGCGCCCGACCGGGGCCCTCATCGTCATCGAGCGCGACCAGGCTCTTCCCGACCAGATCGAATCGGGGACCCAGCTCGACGCGGCGATCTCGCACGACCTGCTGATGAACATCTTCACTCCCGGCTCGCCGATGCATGATGGGGCGGTCATCATCGGCGAGGGACGGGTCAAGGCGGCCTCCTGCTTTCTTCCGGTCACCACCGATCCGCGTCTGTCGCGCGAGTACGGCTCGCGGCACCGGGCGGCGATCGGCCTGACCGAGGAATACGACAGCGTCGCGATCGTCGTCTCGGAGGAGCGGCGCGAGATCCGCGGCGCGGTCGAGGGGCGGATGTACGGACCGCTCGACGCCGTGGGGCTCAAGATGTTCCTGCGCCGGCACCTGGCGAATTCCCACCGGGGCGCCCATGACCAGGCCGGCGCGCAGGCCCGGAGCAACGCGGTGTGAGGGACCCGTGCGGTTCAACCTGAGACAGAACCTCTACTTGAAGCTCTTCTCCGTCTTCCTGGCGGCGGTCTGCTGGTTCGTCGTCAGCAGCGAGGAGGAGCGGGTGCGTGACTTCGCCGTGCCGCTCGACTACGTCGATCTGCCGCGCGGCCTGGAGATGGCCGGCCGGGTGGTCGACACGATCTCGGTGCGGCTGCGCGCCTCGGAGCCGATCCTGAGGACCATCACCGAGGATCGCCTCTCGGCGCGCATCGACCTGTCGCGCGCCGTCCTGGGCGAGCAGCACATCCCGCTGGTGCCCGAGCTCATCAGGATCCCGGGCGGCGCCGATGTGGTCAGCATCGCCCCGGACCGGATCGAGGTGAAAATCGAGAAGCGGGTCCGGCGCGAGGTGCCGGTCGTGGCCGAGTTCGCCGGCCAGGCGCCGCGCGGCTACGAAAAAGGACGGCACTCGATCGATCCGCCGCTGGTGACCATCGAGGGGCCGGCGAGCGAGGTGGCGAAGGTGTCGCAGGCGACGACCGGGACGATCGTCCTGAACGGCGAGACCTCCGACTACGAGGTCGAGGTCAAGCCGATCCCCGACGCCCCCCCGGGAAGCCGCGTCCGGGTGGTCGCCCCGTCCGGTCCGGTGCGGGTGCGGGTGACCATCAGACCCGCCGGCACCGGCCAGGCCCCCGCCCCCGCGCGCGAGCGTCGCAGCGCCGTCCGCATGGAGCAGGAATCGGCTCCGGGGAGACCGGCGTGACGCGCGACCGTCATGCCAAGCGGCTCTTCGGCACCGATGGCATCCGCGGCGTGGCGGGTCACTTCCCGCTCGATCCCGCGACCGTCGAGCGGATCGGCCGGGCCCTGACCCGGTCGCTCGCCACGGCGGGCGGCCGGAGGCCGCGTATCGTCGTGGGGCGGGACACGCGCGAGTCGGGCCCGGAGATCGAGCGGGCGCTGGTGGGCGGGATCGAGGCGGCCGGCGGCCAGGCCGACAAGGGGGGCGTCCTGACGACTCCGGCCGTCGCCTGCGTGACGCGGCTCCTGCGCTACGACGCAGGCGTGGTGGTCTCGGCGTCCCACAACCCGTATCGCGACAATGGGCTCAAGATCTTCTCCGGCAACGGCCAGAAGCTGCCGGACGCTCTCGAGGCCGCGATCGAACGATGCATCCTGGACGAAGAGGATCCCGGTGAGCCGTTACAAGGCGGCGCCGATCCGCGCGAGGCGGCCACGGAGCCGGCCGACCTTCAGGCTAGCTACCTCCGCTGGCTGCGCGAGACGCTGCCGCCCGGGGCCTCGTTCTCCGGCCTCGAGCTGGTGCTCGACTGCGCCAACGGCGCCGCCTCGAGTCTCGGGCCGGAGATCTTCCGGCGCCTCGGGGCCTCGGTCACCACGATCAACGCCGCGCCGGACGGGCGCAACATCAACGAGGCGTGCGGCGCCCTCCACCCCGAGGGCCTGGCGGCCGAGGTGGTCCGGCGCCGGGCCCATCTCGGTCTCGCCTTCGACGGCGACGCCGACCGCTGTCTCCTGATCGACGCCCGGGGCAGTCTCCTGGACGGCGACTACATCCTCTACCTTGCGGCGCGCGATCTGAAACGCGCCGGGCGCCTGCCCGGCGACACGGTCGTCGGCACCGTGATGAGCAACCTGTGGCTCGAGCGGGCGCTGCGGGCCGAAGGGATCACTCTGTTGCGAGCCCCGGTCGGGGACAAGTACGTCCTCGAAGAGATGCAGCGCGGCGAGCACACCCTGGGGGGGGAGCAGTCCGGGCACATCATATTCCTCGAGACGTCGGCGGCCGGGGACGGCCTCCTGACCGGGCTCCTCACCCTCGATCTGCTGCGGCGGACCGGCCTCGACCTGGCCGCCTGGGCCGCGTCGGTCCGCCCCTGTCCCCAGGTGCTGCTGAACGTGCCGGTCCGCTCCCGCCCGCCGCTCGACACCCACCCGCGCATCGGCCCCGCCATCAGGGACGAGGAGCGCAGGTTGGGGGATCGCGGGCGTCTGCTTGTGCGCTACTCTGGGACCGAGCCGAAGGCGCGCATCATGGTCGAGGGGGAGTCGCGGGCGCTGGTCGAGGAGTGCGCTTCGCGCCTGAAGCGGGTGATCCAGACGGAGATCGGCCAGGAGACGATCTGACCAGGGAGAGGACCGCATGCCCGATCCGGTGAAGCTGGGAGTCAACGTCGATCACATCGCGACCCTGCGCGAGGCGCGCAAGTCGCGCGAGCCCGATCCGGTCGCCGCGGCGATCCTCGCCGAGCTGGCGGGCGCCGACGGCATCACCATCCACCTGCGCGGCGACCGCCGGCACATCCAGGAGCGCGACGTCGACCTGCTGCGCCGCGCCGTCCGCACCCGGCTGAACCTGGAGGCGGCGGCCAACGCGGCGATGGTGACCATCGCCTCGACCCACAAGCCGGACACCGTCACGCTGGTGCCGGAGCGGCGCGAGGAGGTGACGACCGAGGGGGGCCTCGACGTCCTGCTCAACCAGAACCTGGTCCGCAAGACGGTGATCGATCTGAAGGAGGCCGGTGTGCAGGTGTCGGTCTTCGTCGATCCCGACTACGACCAGATCAAGGCGATCGCCAAGCTCGGGGTCGGCCTCATCGAGATCAACACCGCCAAGTACGCCGAGACGCGGCGCGACGACCAGGCGGCCGCCGAGGCGGAGAAGCTGGCGCACACGGCGAAGGCGGCCTCCCGGCTCGGGCTGCGCGTGCACGCCGGGCATGGGCTCGACTACCGCAACGTGCGCCGCATCGTCGCGATCCCCGAGATCGAGGAGCTGAACATCGGCCACTCGATCGTGGCGCGCGCCTCGCTGGTCGGCATGGAGAGCGCCGTGCGCGAGATGAAGGAGCTCCTGCGCCGTTGAGACGCTACCCTCCGTTCGACCCGCCGGAGTACGTCGCCTTCCGGCCCGACCCCGAGGTGATGGATGACTACCGGGAGACCATCCGGCGCGATCCCCGCCGGCGGCTGATCGCCTCGCGCCTTCCCGCCTCGACTCTCCTGCGGCTGTACGAGGGGATGATTCGC
>DASTNM010000498.1:0-2240 GCA_035762745.1 Candidatus Polarisedimenticolia bacterium | reverse complement strand
GATGTCGCGCACCAGCGTGGCGTCGATCAGGTCGAGGGCGCACGACTCGGAGGTCAGGATGTGCGAGTCCCCCAGCCGCCCCAGTGACAGCGGCCGGAAGCCGCGCGGGTCGCGCACGCCGATGATGCGGTCGCGGGCTATGAAGACCAGCGAGTAGGCTCCGCGAACCTGTTTGAGAGCGTCGACGATCGCGGTCTCGAGGTCGCTGTGCGGCGAGCGGGCGATCAGGTGCAGGATCACCTCGGTGTCGGAGGAGGTCTGGAAGATCGCCCCGGACGCCTCGAGGGAGTTGCGCAGCGCGACCGCGTTGACCAGGTTGCCGTTGTGGGCGATGGCGATCTCGCCTTTGCAGGAGTCGATGCGGAACGGCTGGGCGTTGACCAGATTGCTCTTGCCGGCGGTCGAGTAGCGGACGTGGCCGATCGCCAGGTCACCCTTCAACCGCCGCAGCTGCTGCTTCCTGAAGATCCGGGCGACGTGCCCCATCCCCTTCTCTTCGAGCAGCCGATCGCCGTTCGACGACACCAGCCCGGCCGACTCCTGGCCCCGGTGCTGCAGGCCGTGCAGGCCCAGGTAGGTCAGGTTCGCCGCTTCCGCGTGACCGTACACGCCGAAGACACCGCACTCTTCCCGGAAGTGATCGTCCTTCAGATCCAGCGCCAAGACCTCCTCCAAAGGGGGCTCATTATACCGCCTCGAGGCCCGGCGACGTGGATCTCGTTCCGGCGGGACTCGGGACGACTCAATCCCAGGTGTCCACCAGCCAGCGCGGTCCCTTCTTGACCAGGCGCAGCGTCCGCACCGGCCCGTCGATGGGAGTCGGCTGCCCGAGCATGGTGATGTAAAGCCTCACGCGGGCGATCTCGGTGTCGGTCCCCCGGGGCGTCAGATCGACGATCTGGTAGGCCGCCCGGTGCGCCTCGGGGGCGCCGACGAAAATCTCCCGCAGCGCCTCCTCCCGACTCTCGTACCGCTTGAGGAAGGCCGACGACATCTGGGTGCGTGCCGCGGTCAGATCGCTCCGGCGCCAGGCGCGCAGGATCATCCGCAGGGCGGTGACCCCCGGAGTCGGATCGGTGAAACGCAGCCCCTGCGATTCGACCTTGGCGAGGTCGCCGATCCGCCACAGCCCCTCCTCCTGGAGCGCGAGACGCACCGTCTCGACCCGCAGCTCGACCGCTTCCCCCTGCTCCTCCCACAGGCTGCGGACGGTGGCGTTGAAGGTCGTCACGCCCGAAGCGGCGCCGCCGGACGCCTGGGCCGCCCCGGAGGCCGGGCCGCCGACCGCCGCCACCGGGGCCCCCTTCACCTGCCCCGCGGCCGCGCGGCCCCGCACCGTGCCGCCCGGGGGCGGGACCGGCTTCAGGTCGTCCATGCCGAAGTAGAAGGCGGCCAGCCGGATGCCGCGCTTGCCGTTGAACGGGACCGAGTCGGTGTCATAGCGCGTCCGCAGGCGCGGCGTCAGGACCGATTTCAGCTCGCGGATCGAGCGGTAGTCGCGCGAGGCCATGAAGAGCCTCAACGCCCCGCCGGCGGTGCGCGTCGGGTCATCCTCGGCAGGAGCAGCCGGAGGCGGCGGTACCGCGGGCGGCAGGCCGGCTGCCGGCGTTCCGCCGGGGGTCGGCTGTGCCGCCGGGCCGGGCGGGGCCGACAGCGGCGGGTTCTCCGGGAAGGTCTGCGCCCAGAGCGCCCCTGCCAGAACCGTCCCGCCGACCATCAGAATCAGCCTGCGTGGCATCACTCGCCGCTCCTTCGAGGCCCCCGCCAGCTCGGAGGGTGCGCAGGGGAGATGACGGTACCGTGGGCCGCCCCCCTCGTCAAGACTCGTCGCGGCTGAGGTATCCCCAGTTTGGAGCGCCACGCCCTGCAGTCGCCGGGCACGGGTCCGGACCGCTGCGCGGTCCTCCCCTCCGCTCGCCTCGCTCCCCCCACCGAGGTCAGTCACAACGTCGCCAGGAACCACGGCTCCTTCATCCTCCGCCGCCAAGTCAACACCAATTGCACGCCCACCGGCTTGCAGCCCGCCACGCTCGTCTGGCGATCTCTCCCCGCGTCTCTGCGGAGGTCGCGGGGCGCCGTCACTATTGGCGCTCATGCAGGATGAAGGGTCGCAGCCGGCGCTCGACCACCGTGCGCATCTCCACCGGAAAGCAGAGGCGCTGCAACTCCTGCCCCAGGATCGCCACCACCTTCCCCTCCTGGCCCGGGGAGGTCATGCCGTCGGGCCCGCCGCCCGGGAA
>DASTNM010000497.1:0-4602 GCA_035762745.1 Candidatus Polarisedimenticolia bacterium | reverse complement strand
CGAAGCGGTTGACGCGCTGGCAGCGCTGTTCGAGTACCAGAAGAAATACGACGAGTCGATCGCTCTCTACGTAGGCCTGGTGCACCACGGCTCGGCGACGGCCTACCTGCAGGATCGGATTGGCTCATTGCATCTCCTGGCGGGCCGCTACCGCGATGCGATCCGGGAGCTGGAGGAGGGGCAGCGTCTGGATCCCGACGACACCCGCGGGCTCCTGGCGCTGGCTCAGGCGTACGAGGGCGCCGGGGACACCGCGGTGGCCCTGGCGGCCTACGACCGGCTGATTCAGAGGGAGCCGGGAAACCTGGAGGCGCGATTTCACCGGGCACGCCTGGTGCAGCACGAGGGGGACCCCGGTGCGGCCCTCGAATCGTTCCGATCGATTCTGGATTTGGCCAGCGGTCGCGGGGCTCTGACCGAGAGGGAGGAGACCGTCCTGTCGTTGACCCATTCGCAGATCGGTCTCATCGACCTGGAGTCGCGCGACTTCGACGGGGCCGCGGCCGCGTTCGACAAGTCGATCGAATCGTCCCACGACGCCGGACCCGAGCTGTACCTTCTGCTGGGGCGCGCCCACCTCGAAAAGGGGCGGATGCAGGAGGCCCTGAGCGCGGTCGCCGCGGGGCGAGAGCGCTATCCCGACGATCTTGATTTGAGGGTTTTCGAGGGAGAAGTGAGCGTCGCCCGCGGTGACCTCGACGAGGCACGCACCTATTACAAGACACTGCTGAAGAGCCAGAAGAGATCTCCCGAGGCCTACCAGGCGATCTCCGAGGCGCTGCTGCGCCACAAGCGGTTCGAGGACGCGGAGGCGATCCTGAAGGAGGGGACCCGCCTGCACCCCGCGAGCGACGCGCTCACCTTCGCCCGTGGGGCCGCGCTCGAACGACTGGGACGCCTGGGTGAGGCGGAGAGACTCCTGAGCAAGGCGATCCACCTCAATCCGAAAAACGCCGCGGCCCTCAACTACCTCGGATACATGCTGGCCGATCGCGGCATGCGCCTCAAGGATTCGCTCGCCTACGTCGAACGGGCGCTGGCCATCGAGCCGAAGAACGCCGCCTACCTCGATAGCCTGGGTTGGGCCCAGTTCCGGCTCGCGCTGTACGAGCCCGCAGAACGCAACCTACGTGAGGCCGCGCGTTACGACCCCGCCGACCCGGCGATCCGCGAGCATCTCGGCGACCTCCTGATGGCGACCGGCCGCCCTGAGGAGGCGATCAAGGAATGGCGCACGGCGCTGGCTCGCGGGCACGAGGAGCCGGACAAGGTGCAGGCCAAGATCGACCGGGCGGGAGCCGCGCGCAAGGCCGACCGGTGAGCCTGCCCTTCGTCAGGCGGGCGGGGGGCGCGGCGCGCGCGCTTTGCCTCCTGACCCTGCCTCTCTCCGCCCTGGCCTGCGCCTCCCATCCGCCCATGGCGGACGCCTCACGTCCGAGCCCCGCGGACCGTGGCTACCGCGCGCTTTTCCGTGCGGAGTCGGAGGGACCCGGGGGCAAACAGCGATTCCGCCTGGCCGTGGCCCTGGTCCCTCCGGATCGACTGCGCCTGGAGTTCTTCGGACCGGTGGGCGGCCCGCGTCTGGTGGTCGCCTCCGACGGATCGCAGGTCACCGCGATGCTGCCCACGGAGCGCGCCTACGATAGCGCCCCGGCCACGTCCGGGAACCTTGACGCACTGATCGGCGTCCCGCTCGATGGGGCGCGCCTGATCGCGCTTCTGACCGGCCGGCCGATGTGCCCTCCCGAATCGATGCGCCAGGAGGTCCACAGCAAATCGGCCGTGACCTTCGGGCGCACGATCAACTGGTACGAAGTCTCCTGCCCTCCCGACGATATCCGCTACCAGGCGAAGTGCGAGGACCGAGGGGGCATCCTGCGTCAGGCGACCGTGCGGGAGGGGATCACCGGTGCTATGATTCTCGAGGTCGAGTACGACGACCACGAGGCGGGGCTCGGGCCTCGCTGGCCGCGCCGCATACGAGTGCGGATGGCGCGGACCGGGTCGACCGTGGGGCTCAACGCCATCGACGGGCCGGCGCCCGGCGAGATACCCGACGCCGTGTTTTCCCCTCCGGTCCCCGAAGGCTTCGAGAGACGGGCGATGGCATCCCTCCTCTCCGCGCCGGGCCTCGTCGGCTCGACCGCGGACAAGGAGAGATGACCCGGATCACGCTCCAGGCGTTCGCCAAAATCAATCTCAATCTCAAGGTGATCGGCCGCCGTCCGGACGGATTTCATGAGCTGGAGACGATCGTGCAGACGATCACCCTGCACGATCGTATCGACCTCGAGGGGGCCCAGGATGGCATCGAGCTCGAGGTCGACGATGCCACGATCCCGGCCGACGCCACGAACCTGGCCTGCCGCGCTGCCGCCGCGCTTCCCCGGGCCAGTTCCGGGCCGCAGGGGGTGCGGATCCGCCTGGTCAAGGGGATCCCCTCGGGTGCCGGCCTGGGTGGCGGCAGCAGTGATGCCGCCGCCACCCTGGTGGGGGTGTCGCGTCTGCGGCGGCTTCCCATTGACCCGGAGATCCTCCTGCCTCTGGCCTGCAGCCTCGGGTCGGACGTGCCATTCTTCTTGACGGGGGGGACCGCCCTCCTGACGGGGCGCGGCACCGAGGTCCGGCCCCTGCCGGACAGGACCGGATACTCACTGCTTCTGGTCTTCCCTGGGGCAGGGATCTCGACCCCGGCCGTCTACGCGCAACTGCATGCGCCGTTGACACCTGAAGACAAAATCGGTAGCATGACACGCTTTAGGCCTACCCTCATGGGCGAGGTCGAGGCGTGTGTGGGCACCGGCAACGACCTTGAGCCATACGCGCGCGTCCTTTGTCCCGCCATCGGGGAGATCAAGGAACGGCTGCTGCGCTCCGGCGCCACCGCCGCCGCGATGACGGGGAGTGGCTCCGCGGTCTTCGGCCTTTTCAGAGATCCAGTCGCGCGAGAGCGAGCGGCCGACGAGATGGAGGCGGCCGGCTGGAGCACGGCGCGTTGCGCCCCGCTCGGCCGGCAAGAATACAGGACGAGGCTGGGTCTGATCTGACAGAAGTCTTGCGTTGGCGTGGAGGGCCGTCGGCGATGGAGATCACCGAGGTCCGTGTTTTCCCCGTTGACGAGGAGAAGCTCAAGGCGTTCGTCTCGATCATCATTGACGACTGCTTTGTCGTGAGCGACATCAAGGTTATCAGCGGCACCAGCGGGCTCTTCATCTCGATGCCCAGCAAGAAGAGGAAGAACGGCACATTCCGCGACATCGCGCATCCCCTCAACAACGAGACGCGGCGGAAGATCGAGGAGAAGGTGCTGACCAGGTACCGGGAGGTGGTCGCCGGCGGCGGCACCTCCGAGGCACCGGCGGGGAAGGGATGCCGCGAATCGGGGGCCGGGCGAACGCCGGAGGAGACCTCCACGGAACCTCCGGACGATCGGGTCCCGGCCTAGGCGTGGCACGAGGCAGGGGTCCTCACCTTGGGGCGTCGTCAAGTGGTAAGACACTGGACTTTGGATCCAGCACCGGAGGTTCGAATCCTCCCGCCCCAGCCCGCGGCCGAGGCGGCGGGCGGCGGGGAAGGCGCGGCATGAGCCCGGACGGAGCGATGACGAGCGATCTCAAGATCTTTTCGGGCAGCGCCCACCCGGCGCTGACGGCGGAGATCTGCCAATACCTGGGCATCCCGGTCGGCGACATCGAAGTGCGGCGCTTCGCCGACGGCGAGGCCTACTGCCAGATTCTGGAGAACATCCGCGGCACCGATGTCTTCGTCATCCAGCCGACCTGCCCGCCGGTCGACGGCAACCTGATGGAGCTCCTCGTCATGCTCGACGCCTTCAAGCGCTCCTCGGCCGCCCGCATCACGGCGGTGCTGCCGTACTATGGCTACGCGCGCCAGGATCGCAAGGACAAGCCACGCGTGCCGATTTCGGCCAAGCTCGTCGCCGACCTCATCACCGCCGCGGGCGCCGACCGAATCCTGGCGATGGACCTGCACGCTCCGGCGATCCAGGGCTTCTTCGACATCCCGGTGGATCACCTGTTCGCGGCACCCGTCCTGGTCGATCACGCCGTGAAGTTGAAACTCAAGGAGCTGGTGATCGTCTCCCCGGACGCCGGTGGCGTCGAGCGGGCGCGCGCCTACGCCAAGAGGCTGTCGGCCGCCCTGGCGATTATCGACAAGAGGCGCGGCGAGAAAGGGGAGCCCCAGGTCATGCACGTCATCGGCGACGTTGAAGGGAAGAACTGCCTGATCGTGGATGACATCGTCGACACCGCGGGCACGTTGACCGGGACGGTCCAGGCGCTCGCCCGGAGCGGCGCCAAGGCGATCTACGGCTGCTTCAGCCACGCGGTCCTTTCAGGGCAGGCGGTCG
This sequence comes from Candidatus Polarisedimenticolia bacterium, assembly GCA_035762745.1. Lineage (GTDB taxonomy): Bacteria > Acidobacteriota > Polarisedimenticolia > Gp22-AA2 > Gp22-AA2 > DASTNM01. Next base: position 230 of record DASTNM010000497.1, on the reverse strand, counting down.
AGCGCATCCGCGCCTCCGAGATGGCGATGACGGTGGTCACCAACAGCATTCCGCTCCCCGAGGAGAAGCGCAAAGCCGGCCGGATCACCGTGCTTTCGGTCGCCGGGCTCCTGGGCGAGGCGATCAAGAGGATTCACACAAACTCCTCCGTCAGCTCCCTGTTCGTTTAGACGACGGCGGGAAAGGACAGGTCGATGAAGGATTTTATTGTCGAGGTCAAGCCCCGGGAG
>DASTNM010000496.1:0-4713 GCA_035762745.1 Candidatus Polarisedimenticolia bacterium | reverse complement strand
CGCCTCCAGGAGACGCTCCGTCGAGAGCCGCAGACCGTCCTCGCTCGGCACGACGATCACCTCGGCGCCGAGCCGCCGTTGCTCTTCCCAGATGTAGCCGCTCGTCGGGAAATCGTGCGCGCCGGTCACCACTTTCCGGCGCCCGCCCCGGCTGAAATCGAGGCAGGAGGCCAAGACGGACAGGGCGACGGAGGTGCTGGGTTGCACCTGGACGGTGCCCGGAGCGGCGCCGATGAGTCGCGCCACACCTTCCCCGACGCGGGCCGGCAACTCCCACCAGCCGTTGCTCCAGGGTTCCGCGACGATCTGACCTTCCCAGCGATCGAGATACTCGTGGAGCGCGGCGCGCGCCCCTCGCGGCAGGGGGCCCAGGCTGTGGCTCAGGAGATGGATGCCGCCGGCCAGGGCCGGAAACTCGTCGCGACGACGGTTGAGGTTCGGCTGCGACATCGGACCGCTCCCGGCGGGAAGAGGGGAATGGTGGACGGCAAGGGGATCGAACCCTCTACCTCCGCTTTGCGAACGCGGCGCTCTCCCAGCTGAGCTAGCCGCCCACTCTCCGGGGTACGATGGCGAGAAAGTCTATGGTGGGCCGTGCTGGATTTGAACCAGCGACTTCTACCGTGTGAGGATAGCACTCTCCCGCTGAGTTAACGGCCCACACAGGGCGGGGATTATAGCATTGCCGCCCGCCGGCGCGCGTCGTCGGACCGCCGGACCCTCGGCTCAAAGGCGGTAGGCGTCCAGGGTCTGATCGGCGACCGGCGGCACGAGCAGCCGCTCCTCGCGATCGTCGCGGCGCGCCGCGACCTCCACGAGCGGCTCGCCCCGTCGATCGGAATAACGGGCCGTGATCGAGGCGATCAGACGCTTGAGGTCCTCGTCCGGCTCGCCTTCGACCAGGGTGATCGGGCTGCCACACTCGAGCGCCTCGAAGCGCCAGCCGCCCGCCACGAAGCGCGCCAGGAAATTGTTCTCCCCCTCGTCGCGGGCCACGATGATCTTGACCGCGGGCGACAGGCGGAAGTGCCGCCCGACCTTCAGGAGGATCATCTCCTCGCGGCGGATCTCCTCGACCTTCGAGTGCAGTCGCTTGTCGTGGAAGCGTCGCGCGAAGTTCTCGTCGGCCAGGTAGCAGCAGCCCCCTGAGGGCTGCGGGTAATCGCTGATCCCCCAGCGCTCGCTCCAGGCCATCTGCTCCTTGCGGGAGCGGCCGCTGATCCCCAGGAGCTTCTCCCGGTCGACCCAGCCGCGCTCCTCGGGGAGGGTCGGGGGCAGGTGCCTGGCCGACAGCGGGCGGAGCAGAAGGCCGGCGATGCCGCATTCCTTCTCGACCAGATTCAGGGCCTGCATGTGTTGCGACATCGGACGCTGGCCGAGCACCTCGCCGGTGAACACGAAGTGTCCGCCGTGCTCGCGCATGTACTCGGCGGCGCCGTGAATCATGAAGATGCGGCAGTCGATGCACGGGTTGGCCCGCTTGCCGTAGCCGTGCTTCGGGTTGAGCACCATGCGCAGATAGGCCTCGCCGGCGTCGAGCACCTCGATCGGGATCCCGAGGTCGGCCCCGGCGCGCAGTCCCTCGTTGCGCATGCGCCGCGGGTCCTCCTCGGGGCGTGCCATCGCCCGGCGGTGATCGTTCATGCAGAAGCCGGTCGAGTAGTGAATACCGACCACCTCGATCCCCTGCTCCAGGAGAACCTTCGCCGCGAGGGTGCTGTCGAGACCCCCCGAGAGCAGGCCGATCGCCTTGATCTTCGCCGGTCGCCCTGCGCTGTCGACGTTCATCTCTTCTCTCCCGTTCCCCTCGTGTGCCGGTCCCCCGTCCCCTGGCCGTCCGCGGCGGCCGCTCCGGAGATCTTCCTCACGAAGAGATGGTACTCCGACCCTTCCTGCCTCGAGCCAAGGTACTCGTTCCCGGTCGAGCGGCACCACGCCGGCATATCGATCAGGATCACCCGATCATCCGAGAGGATCTCCAGAATCGCCCCGGCCTCGAGGCGTTTGAGCCGTTCGGAGGTCCTGATGATCGGTACGGGGCAGTAGAGTCCCACGGCATCCAGGACGGCGTCCGGGCGGATGGAATCGGTGTTCTCTGTCATCCCGGCGGCACGGGTCACGCAGGCCCCCATCAGGAGGCGCGGCATCCGCACGATCCCCGCGCGCGCGCATTCTAACAGAGCGCCTGTCCGGCGATCAACGAGCGGCCCGGGGAGCCAGCGAGCGGAAGTCGGTGATCGTCCCCTGGTGCGCGAAGACCGGCGTGCTTCCCTGCGGCTCGACGCCCAACAGGTCCGTGTCGAAGTCGGCTCGGAGCGCCAGCTCGAGGTCCCCTCCCGGGGGGAGCACCAGCCGGAAGATCCTCTGAGGATCCAGACGCTGGGAGACCTCCGTGAAGGTGTAGTGGTGGCGCAGGGTGTCGTCGTGGCCGGGGATGCGGAACCCGGAGCGGGACGTGAAGAGGTAGCTCGTCCGGTCGGCTGGCCGCGGTGCCTTCAGTTGGGTGGCGCACAGCACCTCTCCCGGGCCGCCGCCCGGCGCCGGCTGCAGCGCTGCCTCGAAGGCGAGCCGGTCGGCCGGGAAAGGCAGGTCGATCGTCTCAGTGCCACCCGGCGCGACGATGAGCCGTCCGCCGACGCCGCCCAAGCGTACGCCGGTGATCCTCTCGGCCGAGTGCAGCGTCAGCCTGGCCCGTCCCTCCACGAGATCGACCCTCTGGCGCACCTGCACGATCGGGCGGTGGGCGGCATTGTAGGCGGGCAGAACCACCCCCGCGATCGCCAGGCCCAGCCAGGAGACGACCAGTCCCGCGCCGACCCGAGGACCCGACAGCCGCCACCAGACCGGGCTGTGAAGGCAGTTCTGGAACGAGGCGACGTGTGCCAGGAACAGAACGAACGGGAAGGTGACCACGAAGAGGCTCAGGAAGAGAACCGGCGCCGGCAGCGGGAATCCCCCCAGCTCGACGGCGGCCCGGTAGTCATCGAGCGACAGCAGCAGCAGGAACGGCACCAGGCCCACGAGGCCCAGAGCCAGCTTGCGCGCCAGGCTTCCGGTGAGCCGCGACAGGAGGAAGGCCAGGACCGGAATCGCGGCGAGCGCCGCCAGCTCCGGCCAGCCCAGAGAGATGCAGATCACGACGCCGCCGATCGGGGCCAGGAGCGCCGCCGCCAGGTAAGGCGCGGGATCGATCGTCGGCTTGATCCTCCGGAACAGCTTGAGCCCCAGCCAGGCGGTCGCCAACGTCAACACGATCGCCTGGACCACGTGAAGCCTCTGGTGCGCCGCCCAGGGGAAACGGACCCCGTGGAGTCTCTCCATCAGAGCCTCGGAGGCGAACAGCCCCGAAAGCCCCAGCGTGGTGGCGGCGCCGGTGACGATCACGACCCGGAAGGTCTCGCCGATCCCGCGCGCCGAGACGATGCGACGCAGTCGGGTCACCACCACCAGGAACACGCCGAGGATCGCGGCGAGGGCGATGCCACGCAGGACCGGGGTGGGAACGAGGATCCCCTGCCCGGCAAGGCTGAGAGGTAGATAGTGTCGATCGGCGCCGAACACGGGCGGCGCGTCCTCGAGGTCCCTGAGCAGACGGTCCAGAACGGTCGCCGCCCGGGCCAGAGCCTCGGGGCGCACGTGTGACACGCTGTCCTCGGAGGTGTGGTAAGTCCAGGCCGGGAAGGTCCCCATCAGGAGAAACGCCGGGATCCCCTGGCGGAGAAAAGTCTCGTGATCGGAGCTGTACGGCAGATCCTGGAAGCGCGGCACGAGCGTCCAGAGCGGCGCGGGCGTCACCCCGCGCACGCCGCCCTCACGCGCCGCCCGCAGGAGAGCCTTCTGGGCCCAGAACGGCGGCGGCTCGGGAACGGGTCCGACCAGGATCCCGCCACGTCCCAGAATCTCGAGCGCGATCATCGCCCGGACGTGCGACAGATCGGTTCCGGCCACGAACGCCTTGGACCCCAGCAGCCCCTCCTCTTCGGCGCAGAAGGAAACGAAAAGGTAGGAAGCGCGGCGCGGCCGGGCCGCCACCGCTCGCGCCACCTCCAGGAGCACCGCTTCCCCGGAGGCGTCATCGTTGGCACCCTGCACCAGGACCCCTCGCGAATCATGATGCGCCGCGACGACGAAGGTGTCCGGACTGCTCCCCTCGATCGCGCCGATGACGTTCCACGAGCCCACGGCCCGTTCGCCATCGTGCTCCTGAATGACCGAGACCTCCTGCAGCCGGACGCTCAGTCCGGCAGCCTCCATCTCGCGGCGCACGTAGTCGACGGCGCGCCGATCGGCCTCGGTGCCGGTCTTGCGCGGCCCGATCTCCCCCGCCAGCATGAGGACATGGCCAAAGGCGCGCTCACCGTCGATCGCGGCCTGCGCCGCAGTGACGGAGAGGAGACCGATCAGAACAGGCGCCGCAAGGCGGAACATCGCGTGAAAGGTCACCGCATGGAAGCTCGACGGGATGCCGATTCCTTGACTGGGCTGCGGGCGTAGATTAGCATAACGTTTCTTCTGCGGGGGCCAGGATCGGGCGATGACATCCAGGCATCCACTCCTGCAGACGGCTCTCCTCGGCGCGCTCCTCCTCGTCCTCCCGGATCGTCCGCTCACGGTTGGCGCGCCTCCTCCGGACGTCGAATCCCCCAAGGAGGATCATCTCGCCGATGTCCAGGCCGTGATCGAGACGGCCTTCGCGCGTGGCGACGCCGCCGC
>DASTNM010000495.1:0-2032 GCA_035762745.1 Candidatus Polarisedimenticolia bacterium | reverse complement strand
CCGCTGCCGGCGTGAGCGCCAGATGGGACGCATCAAGGAGATCGCCGCCGGCTTCGGTGCCGGGCACCGCGACGAAGGCTGAAGGCCATCGCCGCGTGCCCCGAAGACCGCCTCGGTCGAAACACGACCGATGCGGCGCTTCCGGCAGGGGCCGTTTTCGACTAAAATGCCGATGCGGGCCGGAGCCTCCGGCCGGCGGCACGTGTCACGGGAGATCGAGTGAATGATTGAGACAGGAATGGTCGGCAACAAGTTCGAGTTCATCGCCATCGCGGCGGAACGCTGCAAGCAGCTGCAGCGCGGCGCCCGGCCGAAGATCGAGACGCTGGCGCAGAAGCCGGTCACCATCGCGCAGCAGGAGGTGGTCGCCGGCGTCATCGCCTACAGCTACGGCCCCTTCCCTCAGGAATACCAGCCCGAGACGGAGGTGGCGGAAGTGACCACCGAGGCCTACCCGGCCGACCAGGCCGGGGCGGAGTCGAGTGAGCCGGCGCGCTGATCGGCGCCCCGGGCGTCCATTGACGCGGCTTCCCGAGGGTGACCCGGGCCGGCCGGTCGGCGTCGGCGGAGGCGGGCCGCGCATCGCCCTCGGTGTGACCGGGGGGATCGCCGCCTACAAGGCGGCCGAGATCGTCCGCGGACTGACCCGCGCCGGCGCCGAAGTGCACGTCCTGATGACCTCCCACGCCCGCGAGTTCATCACACCATTGACCCTGCAGACCCTCTCCGGCCAGCGCGTCGTGACCGATTCCTGGGACCTCGGCCAGGGGGCGGACATCCAGCACATCGCGCTGGCGCGTGGCCTCGATCTGCTGCTGGTGGCCCCGGCGACGGCCGATATCCTGGCGAAGTTCGCCCACGGCATCGCCGACGACTTCCTGAGCACTTTCTACCTGGCGGTCACCGCCCCGGTGGCCATAGCACCCGCCATGAACCTCTGGATGTGGGACCACCCGGCGACGCAGGCCAACCTCAAAGTCCTCAGGGAGCGCGGCGTGCGGGTCTTCGATCCGGGGGTCGGGGAGCTGGCTTGCGGCGAGGAGGGGATCGGACGCATGGCCGAGCCGGAGGAGATCGTGCCGGCCGCCCTCGCCCTCCTCGCGGGCCGCACCTCGGGTCGGGCCTCCGACCGGCCCGCGGTAAAAAAAAAGTCCCGCTCGCGCTTGAGGGTCGCCGCGTCCTCGTGACCGCCGGACCGACGCGGGAGGGGATCGACCCGGCCCGATTCCTCAGCAACCCCTCGACCGGCAAGATGGGGTATGCCCTGGCGGCCGAGGCCCTGGCACGCGGCGCCGAGGTCACCTTGATCTCCGGGCCGACCCACCTGCCTCCACCTCCGGGCGTCAACCTCGTGCGCGTCACGACGGCCGACGAGATGTTCCGCGCCGCCCTCAACCAGGCTCCCGGCGTCGACCTGGTTCTCAAGGCGGCTGCGGTCGCCGACTACCGCCCCGAGGCGAGGGCGAGCCGGAAGATCAAGAAAGAGACGCTGCGCAAGAAATCGAGCCGGGCCGCGGGTGGGGATGGATCGATCGCCCTCCGGCTGGTCCCGACCCCCGACATCCTCGAGGAGGTGGGGCGGCGCAAGAAGCCGGGGCAGGTCCTCGTCGGCTTCGCCGCCGAGACCGGTGACCTGTCGGCGAACGCGCTGAAGAAACTGCACCGCAAGAATCTCGACCTGATCGTCGCCAACCGGATCGGCGAGGAGGGGGAGGGGTTCGAGGCCGACACCAACCGGGCCCTGGTCATCGACCGTCACGGCCGGAAGACGGAGCTGGCCCTGATGTCCAAAGGGGAGATGGCCCGGGTCATTCTCGATCTGGCCGCGGGTCTCTTCGACGAGGCGGGAGAGGGGACGGAACGCGGGGCGCCCAGGGCGCCCGGGAAGCAGCCATGAGCACCTCTTCGCCTGTGTCGGATGGTTGGCGGGCCGGGCTGCGGGCCCGCCTGGAGTGGCTGCGGCTGATGGGGCTCGAGGAGGTGGCGGTGCGCCGGGGGCGGGGATCCGCGCCCGAGCAAACGGTGCCACCTT
>DASTNM010000494.1:0-3463 GCA_035762745.1 Candidatus Polarisedimenticolia bacterium | reverse complement strand
TGAGATTCGCGATTTTGCAGCAGCGAACGGCGTGCCCGTGTGAGGCCAGTCGGCTATCAGCTGAAGCTGGCGGCGCGCGGGAGGCTGGTGGCGGATTGGTAGGCTGCGCACGCGCGCCGCAGCTTAGCCGGGGCGTTGTATCTAGCTAAACGGTCGTCAGAAGACCCTCGATCTGACGTAGGATATTGGACTAACGCGAGGGAGGTAGCGATGACGAAAGCGCTGGAACAGGCCTTCCGCGAGGCTGCGAAACTGCCCGCGTCCCAGCAGGACGCTCTCGCCGAGGCCATCCGGAACGAAGTGTTGGGAGAAGATGAGTGGGAACGGTCGTTCTCTGGGTCATCTGACGCCCTCGAGAATTTGGCCGACGAGGCGATCGCGGAGCACCGTGCAGGCCGAACACAACCGCTTAAATCTGGGAAGCGGTGAAATCACACACCACCACGCGCTTCCGTTCAGCGTTCCAGGCGCTGCCCGAACCAGTGCAGCGGAGCGCCCGACGAGCTCACCGGCTATTTCTAGAGAACCCGCGCCATCCCAGCCTCCAATTCAAGCAGGTCCCCACCCGAGCCGCCCGATTTTCTCAGCGCGCGTTGCGTTAGGGTATCGCGCCCTGGCGGTAAGGGACGGCGACGACCTCATCTGGTTCTGGGTCGGTTCGCACGCCGACTACGACCGTCTGCTTTCGCAGTTGCGACGCGGCTAACAACCGGTTGCAGGCGACGATGGGCGGGTTGGGAGTCGATATGACGGCGCGGTGGGCTTTCGCCCACCGCGCACAAACCGCCTCGCGGGGTTTTCAGCCGGACGGGCAGCCGCGCCTGTCCGAATTACGCTGTGTTCTTACTCTTTCGGCAGCACCACAGAGTCGATGACGTGGATCACGCCGTTGGTGGCCACGATATCGGTCTTGACGACGTTCGCGTTGTCAACCCTGACGCCCTTCCGGGCATCAATGGTCAGGCTCTGCCCCTCGACGGTCTTGGCCGAGGTCAACTTGACCACGTCCGCGGCCATCACCTTGCCGGCCACCACGTGGTAGGTGAGAATGTCAGCGAGCTTCGCCTTGTCCTTGAGCAACCCGTCCAGCGTTCCGGCCGGCAGCTTTGCGAAGGCGTCATCAGTAGGGGCGAAGACGGTGAACGGTCCCTTGCCCTTCAGGGTGTCCACGAGCCCGGCGGCCTTGATCGCGGTCACCAGAGTGTTGAACGATCCGGCCTGAACTGCTGTTTCGACGATGTCCATTGTCGGTGCCTCCCCTTTGGAAGTCTTGTCGCGACTGCCGGCCACGGAGTAGCCAGCCAACATGGCGCTTGCACACAGCACTGCCAGCACAGAACCCGCCAAAGCACGAATCGTCATCGGCTCCCTCCTTTGAGTGTGGAAATCTGATGTCGTTTCTCAATCACCCCAGATCACGCCCTCGCCAGGCCCAAGTTCCAGCGTCGCTGGATGGCCTTCCACTGCAGCGCCTGGTAGACGGCACCCAGGCCGACCAGCGCGTACACGATCCGGCTGAGCGCGCTCGCGTCACCGAAAATCGACGCCACCAGGTCGAACCCGAAGATCCCCACGAGCCCCCAGTTCAGACCGCCCACGACGAGAAGAGTCGCCGCCACCACGTCCATGGTCTTCATGCTGCCCTCCTTTTCCCTATTGGCCGCCTGCTTCCTCGGCCATAATGTCCCAATAGCGTCCTAGACAATACATGGACAACATGAACATGTCAAGACCTTCTTCTCGATTGTTTCTTGGTGCGCCCGGGACGAGGCTGAGGGGTGGCCGGGCCGGAGGTCTCCGGCTCAGGTCGCGTGGCGGGACGAGTTCTTCATGGCTGCGTAGCGCTGGAGGGCCCGCTCGCGACTGATCCTCAGTTCGATGAGAGGCAGGGGGTAGGACCGGCCGAGCGTGACGCCGCCCTTCCGCAGTACATCGTCCGGAGCCTGCCAGGGCGTGTGGACATGCCTGTCCGGCAGGTGAGCGATCTCCGGGACCCATTGCCTGACATAGCGACCCTCAGGATCAAAGCGACGGCCCTGGGTCACGGGGTTGAAGATGCGGAAATAGGGAGCGGCGTCGGCGCCACACCCAGCGATCCACTGCCAGCCCAGCGTGTTGCTGGCCAGATCGGCGTCCACGAGAGTGTCCCAGAACCAGCGCGCCCCCTCCTGCCAGGGGATGAGCAGGTTCTTGGTCAGGAACGAGGCGACGATCATGCGCACCCGATTGTGCATCCAGCCAATCCGCCACAGCTGGCGCATGCCCGCATCCACGATCGGGATGCCGGTCCGTCCCTGTTGCCAGGCTCGCAAGGGTTCTCGAAACCGCTTCGACCAGGGGAAGTGCGCAAACCGGTCGTCCAGCGGCCGATCCGTCGTATGCGGGAAGTGATACAGGAGGTGGTAGCCGAACTCGCGCCATCCGAGCTCCCGCAAGAGCCCCTCGGCGCCGCCACTCATTCGCGCGTCCTTCGCGCTGGCGAGCCGCTCCAAGACCGCTCCCGCGATCTGCGCGGGACTGATCTCTCCGTGATGAAGATAAGGTGAGAGGCGTGACGTGCCGTCGACGGATGGGATGTCACGCCGGACGTCGTAGTCGGTCAACGAGACATCCAGGAAATGCTTCAGGCGCCGTCGGGCCGCGCTCTCGCCTGGCTGCCAGGCGCCGCGCATCTCGCGAGCCCATCCGACCGTGGGCACCAGGCCCAGCCGCTCCAGCGTCACCGAGTGGATTGCGTCCGGTACGCGAGCCAATTTCCGTGGGCCGGGAAGAATCGCGCGTTCGATGCCCGCCTCGAGACAGGCCTTCCAATAGGGGGTGAACACGCGATACGGCCGGCCTTGCCTGTTGAGAGCCGTCCAGGGCTCGTTCAGCAGCGAGGCGGAAAACGTTTCGACCCTGTGACCGCCGGCTTGCAGGATTTGAGCGATCCGCGTGTCGCGCTGGATCGATGCGGGATCGTAAAGACGGTTCCAGTAGATGCAGTCGGCCCCGGCCGCGCGGGCCAGTGACAGGATCTCGTCGGCGGAGGAGGAGGTCGTGCGGATCACGAGGCGAGAATCGAGCTTCCGCAGACCTTCGTCCAGACGCGCCAGGCTGTGGTGGAGCCACCAGCGGCTCGCCCCCCCGGGGCTCCACCGCCCCGCCTCTCCCGGGGCATGGATGTACACGGGGACGATCCGATCGCATGTTCTCGACGCTTCGCGGAGCGCCGGATTGTCGGACAGGCGAAGGTCCTGGCGGAACCAGACAATGCCGGTGCAAGCGGTTCGCATCCTTGTCGTTCTATACCATGGGCCGTCACTTGACGATCTTGACAATTCCTGGACAGAGATTACACTGCCGGCTCATGAGAGACGGCCCGAAGGACCTGACGAACCGGCACCCCATCCAGATCGCGGCCCGCCGCGCCGGCCTGACCCCCGATGTCCTGCGGGTGTGGGAGAGGCGCTACGAGGCGGTC